>CAZEWU010000008.1:0-13115 GCA_964516155.1 uncultured Caldisericota bacterium | reverse complement strand
ATCGATTATGCGGCATTGGTCGAAGAACATGAGGTCTGTTCATCAGCGGCCTACGACCCCGGGATCACCACTGCTTCCTTTGAGGACGGCGTTCATCGGACCGTCATGACGGCCCCTGATCTGACAGTTACCCGGAGCGTGTTTCCGCATGCTCTCATGAATCTGCCTTTTGTTCAGGTCAGCTTTAACCTTCGCAATACGAGCGACCAGTTTCATGACGTCACCCTTGTTCTCCTTTTCAAGCCGTTTGATGAGGAAGGCCTGACCGGGATTGCACGATTCAGTTTCACACAGGATAATCTTATTCTTATAAACGGCAGACGCGTTGCCTTTGCACACGAGCGTCCCAGCGCCATGGCCGCCGCTGTTTATGATTCTCATACCGGCCGGATGATCGCGGCGGATGCAAGGAAAGAGGTCGTTTCTTCTGCCGGCCTCATGCAGTTGCAGCTTTCCTTTGACCGTCAGCTTGAACCCGGTGGAAGCACGGATATTACCTTCTTTTTCTTCGTCGATCCAGACAGTTCTCCCAGACATGAAGATCTTGCCCTGCTCCTGAGTCAGAATCCGGATATCCTCGAACAGGAACACCGGCTCATGATGACCAAAGAACAGAGCCCCTGGTACCGCACCGGGGACGATCGGCTCAACCGGTTCGCTGCAAATCAGCTGCTGCACCTTTCTGCGCTCGAATCCACGGCGGCGGCTGCGTTCAGCGGGGAACTTGACCCCATAACGCTTCCTGTCCTGGTCCAGGCATATGACCGTATCGGTGAAACGGAGGCGTCCTCCGAGTTTCTCCGGAGCTATGCCGCCCGGCTCACGCCTGATGCTCCGCTCACGCCTGATACACTTTTTGCCTGTGCCAGTCTGACTATCGCCCTGGGATGGCATCTCAAGGTCGCGCGCCAGGTGCAGCTGAGGAGGCAGCTCTTTCCTCTCGTGGATCAGTTCATTCTGCGGCTCAGTCATGAACCTGTGGCCGTTGGTCCTCTTGCCGTCAGTCTTCTTGGACCGCTCCGGCGATCCAGCTCCTTCCTCTACCTGATCCTGGGGAAAGCCATTGAGAGCTATCAGGGCATGCTTTCCGAGAAGGACGAGCTACGATTCAAACGCTGCGATGATTTTCAGTTGCGGTTGCTCAAGCAGATGGACGGAACCGGGAGCACGACGATCGATCCAGTACCCGGGACCGATTTCACGGACATGGCGCTGGTTGCCGCCTATGCTCTTTATGGCGTCCACAGCACAGAGGACGCCGTCCTTGTCAAGAGCATGAACTGGATAACCGACCACTGGCAGTCCGACGGCCTGATCGAGAACCCGTATGCCGGTTCTCTTGCAGATCTGCGGCTTTCCCTGCTGTTTGCAAAAGCGCTGATCCTCCAGCAGAATTCCTCCAGCCTGGCGCTCATGGAACAGGGATTCAGCCATTTTGGCGTGTCGGACGCCCTGCCGGATTATCTTGACCTGCGTACGGACCGCGCATTGCTGGGCAGCCGCCACAGCGTTGTTGCCACGGCTCTGGCTGTCGAATGGCTGAGCAGTCTTATCTTCGTTGAACGGGGGACATACCTGAGTATCGCTCCCGCTTCGTCTCCGTCGCTGTTTGCAGGCAACGGGATCGATGTTCACGGCCTGTTGTCGACCTTCGGCGAGTTGTCTGTGCGCATGCAGCGCCATGAGGAGAAAGTACATTTTGTCCTGCATTCTGATTTCCTGCGGGGGGTCAGTGCCATTGAACTGAACTTTCCCTGGGAACTGAAGGAACTGGTTGCACGGAAGGGTGCCGTCAAATATGTAACGGGAGGAACGATTGTCATGGAGCCGGCCGACTACCTTGAAGGAGAGGCGATCGTTGCCAACCCCGGGCCTTCGTGACCGGCTGCACAGACAGCGGCGGAAGCAGTGAAAGCTGTTACTTTGTTGTGACGGAGAGACCGAACCGCTTCATCATCTGCAGTTTGCGGTTCCAGTTTTTCTCGACTTTGACGCGGATATCCAGTTCCACCCGTTCGCCAAGGAAATGAACGAGATTCCTGCGTGCCGTGTCTTTGATCGTTGCGATCAGCTCTCCGCCCTTGCCGATGACCATTCCCTTCTGAGAATCCTTGGCGACGTAGATGCTGACCCCTGCGTAGATGCCCTTGGCAGACTCAGAGACATCGTCGGTGACGACTGCGGCCGAATAGGGAAGTTCATCTTTCAGGTGATTGAACAGTTGCTCCCGCACGGTGTCGGCGATGATAAGTTCGACGGGATGGGAGGTAAGAGTCTTGTTATCAAAATAGGGCTCTCCATCCGGCATCGCGTCCACTGTTGCCTTGACGAGTGATGAGATCCCTTCGCCCGTGGCTGCGGAGACATGAAACACTGCTGCGGGATGCAGTTTTTCCACAAATGGAGCGGCAACAATGTCATGACGTTTGGAGGTATCCAGGTCCAGCTTGTTGACAACAAGGAAAACAGGTCTTCCTGTCTTCAGGACGATGGGGATCATTTCCTCGTATTCGGCGTCTAGATAGGCCGACTGGTCGATGACAAAGTAGATGAGCTCAATGTCCTCCAGCGACTGAAGCGCTGTCTGGACAAGGTACTTGTTGAGTTTGCTCTTGCTGACTTTGTGGTAGCCCGGCGTGTCCACGAAGCAGACTTGCCCGCCCCGTTTGTTGAGAACGCCGAGGATGTTGTACCATGTTGTCTGCTGTTTCGGGGATACGATCGACAGCTTCGTCCCGAGAATAGCGTTCAACAGTGAGGACTTTCCAACGCTTGGCTTTCCGAAAATAGATACAAATCCACTCTTCATAATAACAGTGTACCTTCTTTTGCTCTCTGCACAAACACGTGTAAAATGAACTGTGAATCCACCTATTGGAGGTTTCTATGTTAATTCAGGTATCCGTCAACAATATCGAGAGCGTTGAGCAGGGCGAGGAGATTCTTAAAAAGTGGCACTACCGTCTTGATGAAGACCAGTCCCACGTCCTGATTGAGCGGGATATCAATGGTCTCCTTGTCCGTGTCGCAGGATTCCATCCGTGGGCGGATGAATTCGGCGATGATGACGACGATGACGAATGCTGCTGTGACGACGACTGTGACTGCAGCGACAACGATTGCCACCATGATGGCGAACACGAATGTGGATGCGGCTGCCATCATGACGGCGATGACGAGGAAAAACCGGAGGAAGAACCCGGCGAAGAAGGTGCGGAGAACGAGGGAGAAGAGGAAGCCGAGGAAGTGGAGACCATTTATCTCGGACAGGCCCTGTTCGTTCCAGCTGAGCAGCAGGCGCATGCGCTGGCGGTCGAGCTCATGGACGACGATTACATCGGTACGGTCACCGTCCGCAGAGACGGGACTGAACTCGCCGAAACGGATGCTTTCCGCGCTCTGCCGGTAGAGACCAAGGATGCCGTTATCGCCGCTCTCGAGGAACTTGGCGATACAGAAGTGTATCTCTCTCTGTATGAGGTGATGGGCTACAAGGATTAGTCTCGTTCGCATCGCGTCAGTATCCTTTCTGCCATTGGTTGTTCAGTGTGCCATCCTCCACGGGGGTGGCACACTTTTTTGTCCAGACCATCGATGGGCCGCCGGGAGTGGCTGTTGCTATTCCATTCCGGAAGTCTCAAGCTCATCTGAAGCTGCACTTCATCCGCTCTGCTCCCTTCTTTTCTGTATGACCTCTTCATAAGAGGGACGTATGACGATTTTTTACAAAGGGGGTAGAAGATGGACGAGCTTGTCAAGCTGATCAGCAATATCGGGTTTCCTATCGCGATCTCCGTCTATCTGCTGACGGTGTTCGGCAGTAAACTGGACAAGATGCAGACGAGTTTTGACCGTCTGGCGGATGCCATCGAAGCTGCTCTTCACAGCAGCGAGGCGCGGGTGACGCCCTGATGCGGCAGATAACGCATGTCATCCTGCATCACAGTGCAACAGACGCGACCCTCCGGCATGACGACCCGGAGGGCGGAGGATTGTGGCGGGCCATTGAGCGCAATCACCAGAAACACTGGGCGGGTGTCGTGCCGGGGTACGTCTGCGACTATCATTTCGGCGTTGGCCCCACAGGCGTCATCTTCGCGGGGCAGCCTCTCGGTATGATTGCCTTCAACTGTGGCAATGCCCGGCTGAACGCGGTCAGCATCGCCGTCTGTTTTCTGGGCAATTTTCAGGTGATACGTATGCCGGCTTCCCAGGAACGGGGTGGCCTTGCCCTTCTTCAGATGCTGGTTGCGCGCTGGGATATCCCTGTTCAGCGTGTCATGCTGCACCGCGAGGTCCCGGATGAAAAGACGGGGCGGCCCGGGTTCACCGCCTGTCCGGGCAGATGGTTTCCCGGCGCCGCATTGCGGGAGACTCTCCGTGAGCCATCCGGCGGCGGATCAACGCATGTTCTGATGACGCGCTAGATTACTCCTGCCGGTACCCGGGAACGCCTATTTCCCGGATGCGTCCCGGTAGACCCTGGGAACGCGTCTGGTGATACCTGTCAGGACTTCATATGAAATCGTGTTGAGCAGGATGGCAAGATCTTCGGCGCTCACCGTCAGGCCGTCCTGCTCACCGATCAGGGTCACAGGATCGCCGGCCGTGGTACCGGGAATATCCGTGACGTCAGCAGAGAAGACGTCCATGCTGATGCGTCCGACGACCGGCGCGTACCGGCCGCGGATGATAACATGGGCTTTGTTGGAAAGTCCCCGCAGATAGCCGTCGGCATATCCCACAGGGATGAGGGCCATACGCATCGGCCTTGGTGTGACGAACGTGCGTCCATAACCGACGCTGTATCCCTCCGGCAGGTCCCGTACCATGTCTACGGTGGATCGGAGCGAAAGGATGGGCCGCACCGGACAGTCCTGTGCCGGAACCGGAGGATAGCCATAGAGGATGATCCCGGGCCGCACGGCATTCCAGAAGACATCTGACCGGGTCAGGATCGCCGCCGAGTTGGCGATATGCGCCATACCGATAGCGATACCGTGCGCTCGCACCGCCGTGACAGCTGAGGCAAACCGCTCCGCCTGCAGCGTGGTAAACGCTGCATCCGTCTCGGCGCTGGCAAAATGCGAATACATGCCGGAGATCTGCACTCCCGGCACCGCTGCGCTTTTTATGACTTCAGTGACGGTCTGCCCGGCAAGGGTCCCCCAGCGTCCCATTCCTGAATCGGTCTTGAAGTGAAGCTGGACGACGCCGGGCCGGGCCGCTGCACCATAGGCGACGGTGGTGGCGTAGTCCGGTGTACTGAGGATAACGCTGTGGGCAACCGCGTATGGTACAAAGTCGGCAGGTACGCGTCCCAGGACGAGTACTCCGGCCTTGATACCATGCTCGCGTAATTCGACTGCTTCTTCAGCTGTCGCTACGGCGAGGAGCTGGACATGCTCCTGCTCCAGGACGGTCGCCACCTGCACGGCTCCGTGGCCATAGGCGTCTGCCTTGACAACGCCGATGACCTGTGTTCTCTCCGGAAGACGCGTGCGGATGAGGCGAAGGTTTTCGCGCAGCCGTGCCAGGTCGATTTCCGCAACGGTCGACCGATACTGAGTAGCCATGATCTTCTGTTCCTCCAATTCCCTGCCTGCTGTTACATACTGCAATATTTTATGCTAGTAGACCAACCATGCATGTCAAGTCATGTCCGCTGTGAAGATCTGCTGATATACTGATAGTGTCATGGGGAGGAAACGATGATAAGGATTCTTGTAACAGGGTTCGAGCCATTTGGCGGAGAGGCGGTCAATCCATCCTGGGAAGCCGTGAAACTCCTTTCCGGCTGGGCGGCGGATACCGCTGTTTCCCGCCTGCTGGTCCCGACCGCCTATGAGGGCAGTATTGCCGCTGTGACGGCGGCATGCGACCGTCTTGCTCCACAGATCGTTCTCATGACAGGCCAGGCCGGCGGTCGCTGCGGACTCAGCTTTGAGCGTATCGGGGTCAATCTGGACGAGGCGTCGATCCCGGATAATGCGGGGGTATGCCGGAACGGAACGCCGATTTTTTCCGGTGGACCGGCAGCCTGTTTCTCCACGCTGCCCCTCCACCGTCTTGTCCAGCAGCTCCAGAAGGACGGGATCCCCGCTGAGATCAGCAACAGCGCCGGTTTTTTTGTCTGTAACCATCTCCTGTATGGCGTATTGCAGCACATCGAGGCGGATCGCCTGAATATCAGGGCAGGTTTTGTCCATGTCCCCTTCCTTCCCGGACAGGCCGCTTCCAGGGCCGACACCCCTTCGATGGCACTTGAGGTCATGGTGCGCGGATTAAACCTGACGGTAGAGATGCTGTCGGGTATGGTAAGGGAAGGCGAACTTTAGGCACACCGGATCAGAGATCCCGCAATCCTTCCCATTCCCGGCGTGCACGCTCAAAGATCCGGTCCAGCGCCTCGCTGAAGCGTGTCCACAGAGCTTCATTCTGTTCCGGGGGGACCGGGCCTGATGCTTTCCAGCGTTGCTGCAGCTTCTTGGCTTTTTCCTTGGCTTCAAAGGCGTCCGGTTCCTGCAGCAGTTCTTCCGCCTCGCTGCACAGCTGTTCCTTGACGCCGACGTTACCGCCGGTCCAGGTGCGGTACTCTTCAAAGAAGCGGTCGCAGACCTTGCGGTATTCCTGCCACAGCACTTCTCCCTCGGCATGGGAGATCGGTCCGGCGCCGGCGTACTGTTTCTGCAGGACAAGGATCTTGTCGCGGGCGTCACGCCATGCCGTGGTCTTGCCGGCATTCGCTGTCAGCTCCCGGATGCGGCGGATGATCTCCGTCCGACGCTCGGTGCTGTTGCCGCGAAGGGTCTGCAGAACGCTCACGACCGACTGACATGCTGCGCGGTATGACTGCAGCAGATCATTCTCATGTTCCTGTGCAACAGGCCCCAGGGCCGCGTACGCTTCCTGCAGTTCCAGCAGGGTTGCCCGTGTTGCCTTCCAGTTGCCGGTCTGATGACGTCCAAGGAGCCCGATGCGGGCGATGATCGCCTGTTTCTGCTCCAGCGCTGCGCGTTCCGCTTCTTCCTCGTGCACACGGAATGTCTCAAGTGTCTGCTGAAGGCGCCGCTCCATGTCTTCATGGCGCTGGCGTGGCAGAGGACCGGCGTCATGCCAGTCCTGTTCAAGGATGTCGTTGACCTCGCGCCGTGCTGCTTCCCAGACCGGCCCCTCCGCTGTTTCAGCCAGGACCTCGATGCGGTGCAGTAACTGTTCCTTACGAGCTTCGTTGGCGTCATACCATGCGTCGCGGTGTTCTTCAAATGCATGCTGAGCGGCTGCAAACCGTTCGTTTGACGCCGGATCCTCATGGTCCCGTCCTGTTTTCTTCCACAGCTGCACGAGCTGCCGCAGCCGTTCGGTGGAGGCCGGCCACATAGTGTCGTCCGTTTCGCCCGCGAGCTGTTCGGCCCGCGTACACAGGTACTCGCGGAACTCGCCGGCCGAGGCGCCGCGCATGCGCTGTTCGTCAAACCACTGCTCCTGCCGCGTCGTAAATGTTGCAACAGCAGTGTTGAATTGTTTGCGGAACGGCGCGGTTGCCTCTTCGTCCGACCACCCGGTAAGCCGCCACTCATGAGCCAGACGGTCGAGCGTGGTGCGTGTATCCTTCCAGCTGGTAGAGGAGGCAAGAGTCGCTGCTGATGCGGCAAGCTGACGTTTCTTCTGCAGGTGTTCCCCGGCGATCTGCGCCGCTTCCTGTTCCATATGCGTCAGCTGAACCGCTGCATCCTGGATCCCGGCACTGCCGGGGAGCGCAGTGATGCGTACAAGCGCTGTCCGCAGACGCGGCAGCAGTTTTGCCTTGTCCTTCGTTTCCCCGTATGTCCGTGTCAGCGCTGCAACAGCGAAGCCAACGGTTGCCGCTGCAGGATCCTCATGTTTGTGGGACGGAAGAACGGGTGCAGTCTGGCCCCCGTTTCCAGGTTCCTGTGCCTTCTTCTGGCGGTCCTGACTCATGACGGTTTCACGGGGACCAGGAAGACTCGACTGTCATTGATGCACGAGTTTCCATTGGGAGTCAGGTCCGGGACGACCAGTGCATTGACGCCCTCGATGCCTTCCGGGAGGATGACCGTCCCGTCGGCGATGCCTCGCTGGAGGTGGATCCGGACGGGCAGAGATCCGAGCTCATTCCGGGCAAGGACTTTTTGTCCCTCGTACATGTGCAGCCTGGCGGCAAGTTCAGGGGAGATGGAGGCAATCGGCGGCTCTGAAGGCGGATGAGCCTGAACTGGATTCGTTCCGTTGACGGCATCACGTCCGTGGACGGTGACAAGATGCAGAAGATCCTGATCAGTCTCGGCCGCCGGGACAAATCCAGGGAAGTGAAAAGTCCCCTGTACCCGGGGCTGTGCCCGCAGGCGCCACATACCAGGTCCTGCTGCTTCAAGGCGCGGATCCTGTTCGATGGCTGCAAGGCGTCGTTCCTCAGCTGCAAACCGTTCCTCAGGAAGCCCGAGGCGCCGTGCGATGTCGCGGACGACTGCGAGCTCGTCGCGTGCGCCTTCGGGCGGTTCGCAGACCTTCGCTGTTTTCTGCAGCAGGTCATGAAAGTAGCTCATGACATAATCGCCGCCGCGCTCCAGCGGAAGGGTGACCGGCAGGATCAGCGTACAGGCACGCGCCGTGGCGGTCATGCGCCAGTCCAGACATACCGAGAAGGGACAATGTTGAAGGAATTGCAGTGTCTTCCCTGCATCAGGGCACTGCGAAACGGGATTTCCCCGCACGATCATGGCCGCTTCCACCGGGGGATCGGCGGCCAGGAGAGCCGCGCCGAGACCGGGCCGTGGAACGAACCGTGTCTGCGCTCCTGAAACGGCGGCAAAGTCCTCCGGGAGCAGGTGGTCGTCTTCCTGGTCAAACCAGACGCCGCCTCCCTGCGCGCCATGTGCGCCGAGCAGGAAGCCCAGAGCGTCGATGGCCTGAACGATGTCCGCTCCCCAACGTGTACGCTGCAGTCCATATCCTGTCCAGATGCTGAGCGGCGGCCTCCCGGTGACAAAAACGACCAGCGCCTGGAGTGCGGCGGCGCTCAGACCGGTTGCCTGCCGGGCTGTTTCCTCCGTGACAAGTGTGCAGATGTCCATGAATGCTGCAAATCCCTCGTGAAGAGCCGCTGGTTCGCCGCGGGCGGCAATGGCTTCGCGACACAGGTACAGTGCCAGCGTGAGGTCTGAACCCGGCCGGATGATCCAGGCTGAATCGCTTACCGCTGTGGTCGCCGTCGGGCGGACTTCAATGACGCCCAGACGTGCGCCCTTTTTGCGGGCCTCCTGCAGGATCGCCATGAAATGGACGCTGGTTTCCGCCGGATTGCGTCCCCAGAGGAGAATGGATGCGCTCTCCAGTGCGACCAGCGGGGTGTCGCGGCCTGTTGTTCCGTAGCTCCGGGCCAGTCCGATCTTTCCTTCGCTGCCGCACAGTGAGCCGGTCGCCATGGTCCCGCCGCCCAGAAGACGCGGCAGCAGCTTCTGCAGTTCGTTGCCCAGCAGGATATTGCCCGAGCCTTCATAAAACAGGAAGGACCGATGCCCATGATGGTGAACGGCGGTCTGGATGGCGTCCGCTGTCCGCGTCAGCGCTTCCTCCCACGGGATCGCAACGAAGCGGTTGCCCTGACGCAGAAGCGGAGCGGTCAGGCGGTCCGTCCCGCGTAGCTCATGGACCCACCGCCGTCCCTTGTGGCAGATGAATCCATGCGTATAAGGGTTGTCTGTACGCCCGCCCAGTGAAACCAGGCGGCCGTCGCGGCATACAGCTTTCATGCCGCAGGAATCCGGGCAATCGTAGGCGCATACTGTCAGGTATTCTCCATCGTTCAGCATCCTTCTCCCCCTTTTGCTTCCTGCACAGTATACCGTATACCACACGAGATGTGTCATGATTCCGGTGGGGGGATGCCGGGGACATGCAGCAAGCCGCACAGGGAAACTATCCTGTGCGGCTTGACCTGTGACAGAGCAGGCTTGTTACTTCAGACTGATATCGATATCACCGCTGCCGCTATGGGCTGCGAGCGTGACGGTTGCTTTTCCGACAGGGATACGCTGCCGCTGGACGCGCATATTGATATCCGGTCCCCGGACGGTTGCTTCTCCGGAGCGCGTGTCGACATCGACAAGGACGTCATGCTGATTCAGGCTGGCGTCTACGTCGCCGCTGGTCGTTCTCAGCCGGGCGCTGCTCTGGATGGTGACGCCGTTCAGCTGAACATCTCCGCTGAATGTCGAGACGTCTGCGTCGTTAAGGATCGAGTCTTCCACGCCCATATCGCCGGAATAGGATTTCAGGAGACCGTGGATCGTGCAGCTGTCGACGTCGACGTCGCCTGATTTTGAAACGGCCTCTCCATCCAGAAAACACTCGTCGATGTCGATATCGCCTGATGTAGAATTGACTGTTGTCAGCCGCGGCAGTCCGTGCGCCTGGATATCTCCGGAAACGCTGCGGACTTCTACAGCGCCCTGCAGATCCTCCAGCTCGATGTCCCCGGACACAGTCTTGAGGTCGCAGGCGATGTCCGCAGGGACTTCGAGTTCGACAATCTGTGTGCTGAATCCATTGATCGTAAAGGAGAAGAAGGTATGTCCTTCGCGCGCAATGTTCGACTCGATAATGACGTCGTTGTTCTGTTGCTGAACAGTAATGCTGGAAGCCCCGTGGACGACGCGGACGGCCGGCAGTCCGGGGACGCCGCGGACTCTCAGATCTTCCGATACAAGCCGTACCGTCAGATGACTGGCTGCTGTGGAAGCAGAGGGCGGTTTCTCCGGCGAGGATGGTGGTTCAGTCTGGACGGGTAATGGTTCCACGGGAAGCGACTGTTGTTCAGTCTCCGGCGCTTCTTCGTCGCTGACGGCTGCAATCAGCTCTTCATACTGCTCCTGCGTAATACGACCTTTTGCCAGAAGGTCGTCCAGTTTATCCTTGATCTGGCTCATGTTCTTCTCCCTTGATTGATTTCAGGACGGCCTCCACGTTCAGGTCGCCGTGTTCCAGCTTGTTCAGAAGCTCCATGACCTCCGGCTTACGCGGCGTACGTTCTTCTGGTTTGCTTTCGCCGCCGAGACCTAATGCTGTGAGAAGTCTGTCCAGCCGGCTCCGGACGGTCGGGTAGGAAAGATTCAGGCGGTCCTGTACCTCTTTCAGGTTGCCACGGGCTGCCAGGAAGATCAGCAGAAACTGTTCTTCTTCCGGATCCAGTGCCGCAAACCGGTCGAGAGGGTAAGCGCCTCGTACGGTTGTTCCGCATGATGGGCAGTGCAGCTCTGTGATTTCAAGCTGCGACCCGCATGACGGACATCTTGTCGGCAGTTTCTTCATGGGACCCTCACTCGACGGTCAGGAGAACGTGATCTCCGCTGTCTGTACGGACGTCCAGAAGCTCGCCGTAGAACGATGGATCATTGATCAGACTCCGGATCTTCTCCATATCAACGGGGACGTCCCCGTTGTCTGTGGTGATGTTGACGTTTTCCCTGTGCGTTATCATGCTCAGGCCAACGTCGGCAAGCGCGAGAGGGAACCGGAGGTTGACGGTTTTGCCGTTCGCTTCGTCGATCCGGATCCGGAGGCTCCGGGATGCACTGCGCCGGGGGCCTCCGTCTGTTGCTGTTCGGGGTTGCTCCTGCTCATCGAGGGCTGCAAGCAGCTGGTCTGCGTCGGCCCGGCTGAGTTTCCCTTCCTGAACCATTGTTTCAATCTTAGACTGTTCTTCAGACATACGTGTACGCTCCTTATCATAGGATCAGAACCTGGATTAATTACGGATGATATACTCACGCTTGCCGCTGACTGTCCAGACGACGCTGAGCAGCTGCGCTACCGTCGTCTTGTCAAGCTGACCACTCTGTACCATGTCCATCCATTTTGTCGTCATGTCAGTCATCGCAAACCTCCTGTTGTGTTTTATTAACTTGTACATAAATAATATTAAACATCAGTTGAATGTCAAGAGGGCAAGTCTTAAATAGTGAGTATATTGTGAAGTATTGACAGCTTCTGTTATAGAGGAATATGCTGCTGTTTACCGGAAAACAGCGCTGGAACTTGTATTCAATATTATTGATGTTTGCTTATATATCCGGGTTTTCACAGGAAATATTCCTGAAACGAGATGGCAGAAGACAAAGGCTCTGACTTTCCGGCGGTGAGCCAGGGGAGCTTCACGGACCTTGTGAAGACGACTGTCCCTTGCTGCAGACGGAAGGTTGGTTCTCTCCGGGGACGGAACATGCCCGGTATCCGTTGGCTGGTGCCGGGAATGTGCTGTAGCAACTACAGGGAAAGAACTACTGAAATGTAGAGTTCATGCTGCTGACAAAGTTTTTTTAATTTCTTTTGTGATGTGTTATAATAAACTAGGTATAGATGATATGAAAACAGGAAATGATGTTCACTCCTTGCGTCGCTGTGGAAGAAATGGGGTGAAGAGGAGATCACGAAGATGAGTAATACAATCAGTTCCGCTCTCTGGCTGTCCCTGATAGACATGCTGGTTGTTTTTGCAGTGCTCGCGTTTCTGATGGCTGTCTGCTATATCATGAAATTATTCAGCCGAAACATGAAAAACGATGAGTCTGCAGAGACGCGGGGGACGGATCATTCTGCAGGTGCGGGAGCGGACAGCGAGTCTGCCGGTAAGATCACTGCGCCCGCAGTGAACAGCGCTTCAGAGATGGCTCCTGTCGTTGTTACAGCGGTTGATCTTGGAGCAACAGGAACAGACGGTACAGCCGTGGCAGCCCCCAGGACCCCTTCTTCAGGAGAGCCGGTGGTTATTACGATCACGTGGCAGGGAGACGGTCAGGCTCCATCTCGGCTATCGTAGCGACTGGAAGGAATTCAGATGCGAACCTTTAAGATCACTGTCAATGGAAAAGTTTTTCACGCGATGGTCGAGACCTCTGGTGAAAGCGGACTTTCTGTCAGTTCGATTCAACCTGTGCCGGTGGCTTGTCCGGGAGCAAAACAGCCGGCATGCGCTGATTTTCGCCCATCAGCGGCGCATGAGTCAGGTTCCGCCGCCGGTTCTGCTGTCATGAAATCGCCGCTTCCGGGCAAGGTCCTTCGTATCGCCGCCGCCCCCGGGAAGAGATTCCGGAAAG
>CAZEWU010000007.1:8695-13123 GCA_964516155.1 uncultured Caldisericota bacterium | reverse complement strand
TCCAGCGCATGCAAAAATGATGATCCTCTGCAGTCCGCACAACCCAGTCGGACGGGTATGGACACATGAGGAACTCTCCGCGCTTGGAGACATCGCTCTCGCTAACAACCTTATCGTTGTCGCTGATGAAATTCATTGCGAACTCATGTTGAACGGTTCCGTTCATACGCCCTTTGCCTCCATCAGCCCCGAACTGGAACAGAACAGTATCGTATGCATGGCGCCCTCCAAAACATTCAACCTTGCAGGGCTGGCAACCAGTTTTATCATCGTTCCCAACCCGGCGCTGCGCACCGCGATGAGACGCCGCATCGAAGGAGCCGTAGGGAACCTCACCCCCT
Organism: uncultured Caldisericota bacterium; assembly: GCA_964516155.1. GTDB lineage: Bacteria > Caldisericota > Caldisericia > Cryosericales > Cryosericaceae > Cryosericum. The sequence continues at coordinate 12,782 of CAZEWU010000007.1, read as the reverse complement.
TTGGATATACAGCCCTTGAAGCAGCGTTCAGAAACGGCGACGAATGGCTCACGCAAGTCCTGCATTATATCGAGGGCAATGTCACCTATGTCAACCTGTTCGTTCGTGATAACCTGCCTCAAGTCAAAGTCGCTCCTATCGAAGGAACATATCTCATGTGGTTTGATTTCCAAGCCCTGGGCATGGATCCCCGGCAACTTTCCACCTTTCTGTGCACAAAAGCAAAAGTCGGCCTGGTCGATGGATATAAATTCGGCCCCGGCGGAGAAGGATTCGCCCGTATGAACATCGCCTGTCCTCGCTCCACTCTGCAAAAAGGCCTTACTCGTATCGCCAACGCCATCAAAGCGCTCCAGTCACAGTCGTAGAAACTACTGCGCCCTGGCATTCGGCTGAAGTGCCGGCAATGGCAGGGAATAAAAAACGGCGGGCTGAGCACTAATAAAAGGAGGTTGTTGTGTCAGAATCAGAATACACAGAGGATGCTATCAGCGAAGAAAAACTGGATTGTACAACGATCGCGGTCGGACGCACGGCTTCACAAGACGGATGCATCCTGGTCGGTCACAATGAAGATGATTCTCACCGCCTGGGGGTCCGACATCAGATTGTTGCAGCCGGAGAATGCCCCGGCGCTGTCAGGCTCCTGTCGGATCACAGCCGGGCCGTCTATCGCGAACCGCATACTTCGTTGGAAATACCTGTGTCAGAGAACGCCCTTGCTTTTGACTGGACTCAGATGACCGGGCAGGACTGGGGTGATGCCTATATTAATGAATGTGGTGTCGCGCTCTATTGCGACGGAGCCTCTGGAACAAGAGAGCAGGAACCGGAACTCGTGAGAGGAGGCATCGGATATTATCTTCCGCGGCTCATCGCCGAGCAGGCGCATTCGGCCCGCGAAGGGGCCCTTCTAGGCGGCCGGCTCGTTGAACAATACGGTTACTGCGATGCCCGGATCGTCACTGTTGCTGACAGCAGCGAAGTCTGGATCCTGCAGCTTCCGGGTGGTCACCAGTGGCTTGCAGAACGTGTCCCGGATGATATGGTCATCGTCCTTCCGAATTATCTCATTTCCAGGGCTGTTGATCTGCATGACACCGATCACTTCCTTGCTTCACCCGATCTGATATCGCATGCACTTCAGCGGGGATGGTATGATCCGGCTCATGAGCAGGCATTTGATTTCAAGCATGCCTACGGCCCTCCTGAAATCAATGCCTCTCCCGCCAACACCGGCCGCCAGCAGACAGGTCTGTTTCTCTTCACCGGCCGTGAATTTCCTCTCGATGACATGCCATTTGCATACGCGCCGCAGCATCCAGTCGGTCTGACCGACGTTATGGCATGCCTGCGCAGTGAAACAGCCCATGGTTGCTCATGCGAACAGGCAAGAACAATGTCGGGAAGTTTTCACGGCAATGTACGCGGCACAACACCCCTGCGACCCATTTCAGTCTGGACAACTCAGGAATCGACCGTAGTACAACTGCGTAAAAGTCCCGTGGAGGGACGGAATGCTGTTGCCTGGCGGGCATCCGGGATACCAGACGAGCTCCCTTATACGCCATGGTATCCGCTTGCTATGATCAGAAGCAGCATTGATTATCCAGACCCCTACGGTTGTGTAAATCCGGATCATCTTGATCTCAGCTCAGCGTACTGGATCCTCCGCTCCTTTGTCACTGCAGTAGACGCTGATTACGCCCGCCGCCGGGCGGAGCTTCGCGAAGCATTGTCCCCCATTGAGACCGGGGCGATCCGGACCGATCAGCTACTCGCGGCAATGCCGGCGATCGGGAATTCCCCGGATACTTCTGCCATCATGGATCTGCTGGCAACATATGGAACCGGTCTTGGAATGGAAGTCCTGACCCTCTGTCAGAAACTTCTGCTGCGATGGCAGAACAATCCTGTATCGACTGAATGCTGCAAGTCTTTGTAAAAAGGAGCCCAACATGAAGTATTTCATCAGTCTGGACATGGAGGGTATCGCCGGATTGGCGTCCTGGTCAGAAACAGCGGGAGAACAGCGGGAACTGATGACCGGGGAAACGTGCGCAGCGATAGACGGTATCCGGAGCGCTGATCCAGCCGCAACATTTCTCGTTGCCGACAGCCACAGTAGGGGACAGAACCTGTTGCTCGACAAACTGCCCCAGGATATTCAGGTAGTACGCGGGTATCCACGCCTGCTCTATATGGTGGAAGGATCTGACAGCACATGCGATGCCGCCGTCTTTGTCGGCTATCACGCGCCCATTGGCACCCTGCACGGTTCCATGGATCATACGTATTCCGCCTCCGCCATCTATGAGGTCCAGGTCAACGGACACGCCGTCGGTGAAACGGAGATCAACATGATCCTCCTGGCGCATCTGGACATCCCGTTCATCTTCGGCAGCGGCGATGATCAGTATTGCGCATTTTCTCAACAGTTCTTTCCTCATGCAACGTTCGTCACAACGAAGTGGGGCTGCGGACGTTATGCACAGCGGACACTGATGCCGGAGGCGGCTCGTGCCCTGATACGCAGCAGAGCGGCAGGGGCGGCACATCATCTCATCGTTGATGGCCGGCTGAACCTTGCCGGACAGCAGCTCCAAGGAACGCTGCAACAGGAGGTCCTGGCAAAGTTCCCTTCCACATGGATCGTGCGTTTCACAACGACCAGCGCCTGTGATATCGCAGACTGGATTCCGGGGTCGCACCGTTCGGGGGGAAGGGAAATCTCCTTCACTTCCTCCGACCCGGTCGAACTCTACCGTTTCCTGATGAGTTGCACAGTAGCCGGGAGATACGACCGCGATCTCCGATAATCGTTCATCAACTCAAGCTCTAACGAAACCCCCGGTCAAGGATCTCCTGACCGGGGGTTTCAGCCCTGGCGCTCCTCACGCTTGCATTTTTTATGAATAGTGTATACACTACAACTGTAGTGATTACAGTACATCAGGAGCTGAGAAATGCAGGAACTTACAGGGAAGCAGCAGCAAGTGCTGGAATTCATACAGCTGCATGCGCACCAGACGGGATTCCGACCAAGCCTGGAGGAAGTGCGGCGTCACTTTGGATTCAATTCGCTCAACTCGGCCGTCACCTACGTCAAGACGCTCGAACACAAGGGATATCTTCCACAGCAGGATCTCATCAAAGGTACCCCGGCTGCGCCGTCCCTTATGATCCCGGTCCTCGGCACGGTAGCAGCCGGGACGCCCATCCTGGCTGAAGAGCACATCGAAAAATGGATCTTCATCACACCGCCTTCCCCGGCAACCACCGACTACTTCGGCCTCAAGGTCAAAGGCGATTCCATGATCGGAGCGCACATCATTCCGGGGGATATCGTCGTCGTGCACAAACAGGAGACAGCTGATAACGGGGATATCGTCGTTGCGTTGTTCGGAGAAGAAGCTACTGTCAAGAAGCTGCACGAAGACGACAACGGCGTCTTCCTCATGCCGGCCAATCCGGCGTACCACCCCATCCCCGTCACTAATGAAGTAAGGATCATTGGAAAGGTTGTCAGCCTTGTTCGCGAACATTGTTCCTGAGGAGGTCCCATGAATGTCGTCTCCAGTTTTCCTGGCTCACCGGATTCATACGGCAAACTGCCGCTGTTGTATGTTGAAGAGCGGGACGGCCATATCGCCGCTTTTACCTTTCGCGGCGACGCCCGGCATGTAGGACAGGTACTCAAGATGTGGGCTGGTGGAAAGCTTGTCTTTGACCCTATGGAGAATGCAGCCCGCTGCACCGCTATCATGAGCAACGACAAAATGATAGCGACCGTCACAAGAAACAGCATGCACCGGCACTGGTATATGATCCGCCTCACAGATAACGCATGATCACAGCGCTGATCGGGCGGCACACCAATGAAGGAGCTGCCCACGAAAACAGCGGAGACGCCTGGGGGAAAGTCCGGCAATGAGTGCAGACATCCGTATCGGAACCTGCGGCTATTCATTTGCAGACTGGAAAGGCCCCGTCTACCCGCCTAACCTGCGTTCATCCCTCTATCTGGTACATTATGCACGTACGCTGGGATTCAACGCCGTTGAACTCGACAGTACCTTTTATCACA
>CAZEWU010000007.1:0-8685 GCA_964516155.1 uncultured Caldisericota bacterium | reverse complement strand
TGTAAGCCCTCATGCGGAAGACACCGCCCGGCTTCCTGTTTACCGTCAAAGCCCATCGCAGCATGACGCACGAGATATGGAAAACAATGAGACCGTCGGCGGGTCCGGAGGGTCCAGCATTTCCGGACATTGCTTCGGGTCTGAAAGCCACTGCCGACCTTTCATCCATCTTCATGGCATTCCGGGAAGCGGTAGTCCCACTCTCCGATGCGGGAAGACTTGGCACTATCGTTCTGCAGTATCCTTCATGGTTCAAGGATACTCCAGAAAATCGCAGGTTCCTTCTGATGACCCACGATCTGCTGCCCCACCTGCCGCTCTCCATAGAATTCCGTGACAGCAGCTGGCACCATGGAGATGCTCTGACATTCCTGCAACAGGAACGTCTGGGCTATATCGCTGTCGATGAGCCACAGTTGCGCAATCTCCTGCCGCTCATGCCAGCCGTCACAAACGACATCGGCTATCTCCGGCTGCACGGCCGCAATCCGAACTGGTTCGGCGCCAGCCGCGAAGAGCGGTATGACTACCTGTACTCCCGTCAGGAGCTGGAAGAGATACTTCCCGCCATCCACACCATGGCGGCGCAGACACGGCTGATGTTCGTCATGACCAACAACTGCCACCGCGGCCAGGCGGCCCGGAATGCAAAAGATCTCAAGGAAATGCTGTCCTTTCCGGATCGCGTGCAGCCCCGGACGAACACGCTATACTGAAAAGGGTGGAAGAGTCTGTCTCTGCCTGTTTATACTGCGTGAGAATCATGGGGGAGAGAAAATCATGACGTCACAAGAACTGGCTAAACTTATAAGCAAGTCGCACAATATCGTCGCGCTTACCGGCGCCGGCATTTCGACAGCGGCGGGAATCCCGGATTTCCGGGGACCCAAAGGAATTTACGTTACCCGCCAGTATGATCCTGAGAAAACATTTGACATCGACTGGTTTGATAACGATCCTCATTATTTTTTCGATTTTGCAAAAGACTTCCTGAGCACAGTTGATCGTATCCAGCCGACAGTGGCTCATGGTTTTCTGGCGACCCTGGAGCAGCAAGGACGGCTCAAAGCGCTGGTGACGCAGAATATCGACGGGCTGCATCAAAAAGCCGGCAGCAAAAACGTTCTTGAAGTCCACGGCAGTTTCCAGCGCGGACACTGCCGCAAATGCGGTCATGCATATTCCTACGAACAACTCAAGTCAAAGATCCTCTCCGAGGCTGTCCCGCATTGCGAAAAGTGCGGCGGCGTTATCAAGCCTGACATTGTTTTCTATGGAGAAGCCGTACAAGACCTCGATGAAGCTGAGTCGTACGCCCGCCATGCCGATCTTTTCCTTGTCATCGGGACCTCTCTGACAGTGTACCCTGCAGCGCTGCTCCCGCAATTCAGCCAGGGCCCGGTCGTCTGTATCAACCAGGGGCCCATGGGCGGACTTATCCGCGATATGGAGCATATCGACCGGGATATCAACAGCGTCTGTGCCGAGGTGGCTTCGATACTCTATCCTGCGCCGGCATCCTGATCCCGCGGATCCAGTGTTACAGGACGCCCCGGCCCAGGACGCTAATAGACTCCCATAACAACATCAGCGATATTGTCTGAATGGTCGGAGATACGCTCCAGATTGGTGAACAGATCGACCACGACGACTCCGACCTGGGGATCTACCTCATGCGCATTCAGCCTGGTAATGTTGTGTGACATGAATTCTTTCGTCATGACGTCGCAACGGTCCTCCATTTTCTTGACCTGCTGTGCACGCACGGGACTATAGTCGCGGAGAGCATTCATCGCCTCATCAAGCGTCGCCAGGACATGTGTGAACTCCGCTTCCAGGTCGTCCTGCGTACCATTGTTGAACTTCAGGCGTTTGTCGTCTTTGATCTGAATAAGCTCGACCAGGTTCGTCGCATGATCCCCGACACGTTCGATGTCGTTCACGGCATGCATGAGAGCAAGGACCCGGGCTCCCTGCGCTTCCGAAAGATCGTGCTCAGTGATTTTTGTCAGGTATCCCGTGATCTCCTTCTGCATGGAATTCACCAGCTCTTCATTCCCCAGTACTGTCTCAAGCAGGCTCATGCGGTTCTCAAACAATGCAGTCCGGCAATCATTGACCATCCCGTACGTAATGCGGCCCATACGGTAGAGTTCCTGCGTCGCCTGAGACAGAGCGACGGACGGTGTCGCAAGGACGCGTTCGTCAATGAATTGCACGATCTTGGTCTCCACTTCCTTCTCTTTTGAGGGAAGAAGCCACACGACCAGCTTCTCAAACGGGTTGATGAGAAGGAGGGCGATAATGGTCATGATGACATTGAACATCGTATGCGCGTTCGCCACCTGGTGAGGCAGGCTCGTCGCAGTCAGTTCAACAAGTTTGGCAAAGGGCTTCAGGAACGGGAACATGATAATCGTGCCGATGGTATTGAACAGAAAATGCGTGAGCGCTGCGCGCCTGCTGGTGATGTTGGCGCCAAGACTGGCCAGCCCTGCCATGACGGTTGTTCCGATGTTCGCGCCCAGAATCAGCGCGATGGACGATGGGAGGGTAATCATGCCCTTCATCGCGAGAGCAACAATCAGACTGGTGCTCACAGATGAACTCTGGATAAGCGCGGTGAAAACAGCTCCCGCAAGAACTCCCAGAACAGGGACCTGCCCGAACCGCACAAGGAAATTAATAAACATCTGGTTGTCCTTCAGGGGGGCGAGAGTGTCCGCCATGAAGTACAGACCAAAGAAGAGAATGCCAAACCCAAGGATGGCTTCGCCGACAGCCTTGCTGGTTTTACGTTTGACAAAGAACTCCATCATGACGCCGACCAGCATGAAGAGCCAGACCAGCTTGTCCAGACGGAGAACAATGATCTGAGCGGTAACCGTCGTCCCGATATTGGCCCCGAAAATGACGCCCATCGCCTGCCGCAGCGTCATCAGCCCCGCATTGGCAAAACCAACAACCATGACCGTTGTGGCTCCGCTGCTCTGAATGATACCGGTCACCAGCATGCCCACGAGCACGCCGCGCACAGGCTTGTTCGTCAGGGCCTGAAGAATGCGTCTGAGAGAATCTCCGGCAGCCTTCTGAAGGCCGTCGCCCAGAAGCTTCATACCATAGAGGAAAAACGAAAGTCCGATGACAAGATTCATGAATAAAGAAACGTACTGGCCACGCATTATCGCCTCTCAGGATCGGTTTTTGGTCTGTTCAGCATTTCGCCAGCTATATATCTTATGGCATAGAACGCTGTAGTCAAAGAACAACCAGGAAAGAAGGGCCGGGGAAATCCCTGTCCTTCCTCTCTGAAGCCGTCATTGCAGTAGCTTCAACATGCGTCATGTACTGGCAGGAAAACACATTCTGACGGAGTCTCACTGAAGAGTTGCATGATTTTCCAGTCTGGGCCATACTACTGGGGACAGCACTATCTTAGGGGGTGCGCTCATGGAACCATTTGTATTACCGGAAAGTTTTCTCCTTGGTACTGCGACATCGGCGTTTCAGATCGAGGGAGGGGATCGGAACAACAGCTGGTACCGCTGGGCTCAGACCGGACACATCAAGGACGGCACCAGTTGCATCGTTGCGGACGATCATTGGAACCGGATCCCGGAAGACATTGCTCTCATGGTGCAACTGCATCAGCAGACCTATCGTATGAGTATTGAGTGGAGCCGTATCGAACCAGAGCGGGGCCGGTACGATGAAGACGCAATGGAACATTACCACAGCGAAATCCAGCAGCTTGTCGGCGCCAGCATCAAACCGCTTGTTACTCTGCACCATTTCTCCAATCCTCTCTGGCTGGAGGACAATGGAGGGTGGATCAACCCCGAGGTTGTCACTCTGTTTGAAAGCTACACTGACTATGTTGTCCGTCATCTCGGGGATCTTGTCAGCGACTGGTGCACGATCAACGAGCCCAACGTCTACCTTGTTAACGGGTATCTTGCCGGCGGATGGCCTCCCAATGATACCAGTCCCATCAGCTACTTCCGTGGAGCGCGTCATATGATCCTGGCTCATATCAAAGCCTACCAGAAAATCCACGAGATCCGGGCTGTGCAGGGACATGATGATACAAAGGTTGGAACCGCCAATCATCTCAGCCTGTTCGATCCTCTGCATGATACCCTCCGGGAACGCTGGGCTGCTGCAGTATATGAACGCTTTTTTCAGAACATCTTCATCGCCGGAGCATGCGAGGGAAAACTGCTGCCACCGGTTGGCAACGGATATCCCGCAGGCAAGGGATGCTATTGCGACTTTTTCGGCATCAATTATTACAGACGCCAGATCGTCAATTGCGCCGGTGCTCTGACGGCGCCCATGGGAAAGTTGGAGACGTCCCCGGACAGCGAGAAGAACGATCTCGGCTGGGAGATCTACCCCGAGGGCCTGTACCGCATCTGCAAGAAATACTGGGACCGCTATCATATCCCGATCTTCATTACAGAAAACGGCGTTGCAGACGCACAGGACACCCTCCGCGCACGATATATATATGATCACCTGTTTCAGGTACACCGCCTCATCGATGAAGGTGTCGATGTACAACGGTACTATCACTGGTCGCTCATGGACAATTTCGAGTTGCTCGAAGGACTGGGAACGAGATTCGGCATCATCGCCGTCGATTATGCAACACTGGAACGGACTATACGTACCAGCGGCTGGTTTTATGCCGATCTCATCAGGAACCATGGTGTGACCAGAAAAATGATCCAGCAGTACCTTTCATGATCGGTATCAGTCCGGGGCACGCAGCCGCCCGCGATAAAGCCGACAGAAAACAAAAGCGCTATTCCAAGATCACAGGGAGGTCCCATGAGCGAATACACGAAAAATCTTTCTCTTGTTAACAATGATGGATCTGTCAATCTTGGCTGGGCACGGCACCCGGTCTTCGATCTCAACATCAGGGATGCCGCCGCCGTAAAGCATCACCCTTTTGGCGCCTGGCGCACCAAGCGGTGGACATATTTCTACATCGCCGCACCAGCGATCTTCTTCTCCGGGCTTATCGCGCACGTGGGTTACCTGGGAAACATCGTTGTCTACCTGTACGACCTGGAGCATCATGCTCTTATGGAACAAAGTCTCAATATCCCCTTCGGCGCCGGCATAACGCTGGCCGACCATCCCCGCCATGGAACAACATGCGCGCTGCATGGCAAGTCTCTGAAACTCGAATCAACCGTCACTCCCGAGGGAAAGCACATCGCTGTTCACTGGCCGGCTTTCAACGGCGGCCGTGACCTGGACGCCGAGATCTCCCTGATCTGGCAGGAACAACTGGAATCACTGAACGTTGTCGATCCTCTGAAAAACGGACGGTTCGCCTATACGACGAAAGTGACCTGCCTGCCGGCAGGCGGCAGCATCCGTCTTGGGAACGATACGTGGAAATGTGATCCGGAAGAGACCATGGCGGAAATAGACTGGAGCCGGGGCTTCTTTGAAAATACGACCCTCTGGAAATGGGCCACGCTCTCAGGCCGTCTCAGCAATGGAGATCCTGTAGGCCTGAACTTGTGCAGCGGCTTTCATGACGGCGGTGACAACGAAAATGCGCTGATGTTTGACGGGCACGTTACAAAACTGGGACTCGTCTCCTTTACCTATGACCCGAACTCTATCATGAAGCCCTGGCATATCACAAGCCCCGACGGGCGGGTCGATCTGACGTTCACGCCGATCGCGGACCGCAAGTCAATGACAGACCTGGGTATCATCCACAGTCATATCCACCAGCTGATCGGCCGATACACCGGGCATGTGACGCCGGACAACTCGGGGCCGCTCACGATCTCCGGTATCATTGGGGCCGCTGAAGACCACGACGCGCTCTGGTGACGCCGGAAAGCATCGTAGAGGGACGCCCATTTCAAGGCGTCCCTCTACCTGACATTACAGCTTGCTCTTCGCCGCCTTGGCCAGCGCAGACAACCCTATCACAATCGTCTGCTGTTCCGCCTTCTTGAATAATTGAGCTGCGCCTTCCGGTTTGATAGCGCCTTTGGTCACGCTGCCGTCTACCGAAAACAGGGCAGCAGTACGGACGCCCCGGAACTGTCCGACGATAAAGACGCACCCACTCTCCATTTCGATAGCCTTGACGCCTGACTGAACCATGAGGTTCATCTTGGGAGTGTCATAATTGCGGTAGAACGCATCATCACTGATAACGACCCCATATTTCGTCGCAGGGACCAGCTCGTGCGCCGTTTCAAGAACGATGTGCAGCAGATCGGCGTCAGGGACAGCGGGAAACGTTGCCGGAAGGTACTGCAACGTCGTTCCGTCATCGCGGACGCTGCCTGTGGCAACGACAATGTCTCCCGCATCGACGTCCGGCGCAATGCCGCCCGCAGACCCCACCCTCAGAAGGACCTTGGCGCCAAGATTGCACAGTTCCTCGACAACAATAGCAGTAGAGGGCGCGCCCATGCCTGTCGTGGCAACCGTCACCCGTTCCCCCTGGTACATGCCGGTAAATACCAACAGATAGCGGTAATCATTCACAAGACGTGCATTGTCCAGTAACTTGGATACCTGCTCCGCCCGTTGCGGGTTGCCTACCAGCATAACATAGGGAGCGATGTCCTCCGCTTCGCATCTTACATGAAATTGTGCCATGAACCACTTCCTCCTTTATCGTCCAGAACGCAAGAATCCATCTTCCGCAAGGCGCACCGTTCGTTCAGCAAGCTCCTTGATCGATAGCCGCTCTTTCCCGGCGATATACGTTTCGAGAAGATCTCCGATAGGGTCCGCCCATGCTTCCGGGACTCCATTCATGATCCCGAGAACAGTGCCGACAAGGCCGGCATTGCAGTCGACGTCCATACCGGATTTTCCCAGTAGAGAAAACGATTCGGTCATGTCTCCCCTGCCATACCACAGGGCGAGAACGTCGGCCGCCAGATTCGGATACGCATGAATCCAGTTATACTCCTCGAAACGTTTCTCCGCCCAGGCAAGAGCAGATACGCTGTCTGATTCGCGGCGCACAACCTCAAGACACTCGCGCAGAACGGCGGCGTATTCGCTGCCCTGAGGAATGTAGCCGGCAGCCTCCACGATAACAGCCCGCGGATCATCGCGCACATACGCCAGCGCCGTCAGAACCGCAGCATACATGCCCCCGTAGACACCATTTGCAGCATGAGACACAACGCCATCCAGATGCGCAAGGCGAGCCGCTTCCAGGGGACGGCCGGGCGCCAGCATCCCACAGACCATGCCGCGCATCTGGACCCCGATCCAATCCGAAAAAGCGTTACGATAGCTTCCGGATGCCGGCGGCATGATGCCGGCCCGGAGATTCTGAATGGCAATCCACTCGGCAGACCAGCCGAAGGGGATCTGAAGCAGCCATTGTTCAGCGATGTCCCCGGAAGTCAGTTGCCGCCCGTGTGCCTCAAACGCATCCAGCAACGCAAGCTCATAGACAACATCGTCGTTCATCGTTTCCGGCGTTGTCACATAAGAACGCAGGTCGCCATAGACCTCGGCAATGTGCCGGCCGGTATATCCCTCGACAGCCGTGCCAAAGGCCCCGCCGGCAAGCTGGCCGACCCATCCCGCATATGTCTTTGAAGCAACATGCTCCGGCTCTTCCTTCTGCTGCCTTTGAGCCGCAGGAAGACAGGCAAGAACATCAGACCAGGTTCCAGGATGCACAAATGTATGGTAGGGATGTCCCGGATCCGGCAGAGCTGAGAACAGAGCATTCAGTAAACGGGCGGTAATCGCCCGCAGACCAGGCACATCATTTTCGGCTGCAAGACGCCGCGCCCCGGGAATAAGAGATGCCGCCAGACTTTCATCGAATCCCCGGTTCTCCATAGACTGGACAGCGGCACGATAAATGCACTCAGGCGCCCCGGATCCAGGGACGGTACTGTTCCACAGCATGAGCAGAAGATCGTCCTCACCCTTGACAACAGCGGCAGGATCAGCCCAGCTGCTGGCATGTGTCCGGCGATCCATGGGAACAGCCGCCAGACGTACTTCATGTTCCATCTGCCATGCTTTTTTCATTGTCATGCAACCTTCTTTCTTTTATGCATCGAATAGAAATACAACGAGACGAGCGTCGCAGCATAAGGGAGCATAGCGGTAAACTGTGCAGGGATGGAAGCGCTTTGAAGAGATACGCTCAAGCCGTCAAAGAAGCCAAACAGCAGGGAAATGATCGCGATCCCCCAGGGATTGCCATTCACGAGGATAACGGCGGTAAGCGATATCCATCCGCGCCCGGCCGACATGTTCTCGGCAAACAGGTTCACATACCCCAGGGACAGGAACGCCCCGGCAAGTCCACAGTAAACAGCGCACAGAAGCAATGAGCTTATCCGGATGCCGTCAGCGGATACGCCGCTTGAACTCAGGCAGGCTGCATTGTACCCCGCCGCCCGGAGCCGCAGCCCGTAACGGGTCCTGAAGATCAGATAGGCTGCAAAAACAGTCAGGATGACCGTCACGTAAACAAGAACGTTGTACCCGCTCAGCAACCTGCCAAGAACAGGTATGCGATCTATTCCCGGTAGCCGCAGAGAGGGAATGGGCTGGATACCGGCCGATGTGAACGCACCTTTGACGTGAAAGATATCCCGCAGCAGAAACGTCGTGAGACCAACCGCAAACAGATTGAGCGCAATACCGGTAAGGAAT
>CAZEWU010000006.1:0-13859 GCA_964516155.1 uncultured Caldisericota bacterium | reverse complement strand
CATGTCGGAACATGCTGAGAAAAGTGGTCCTGAACAGGGAATGGTCGATCTTCTTACGCTCCCGCCGGACGCCATGACAAAAATCCGGGGCCGTCATATCGCCATGATCTTTCAGGATCCCATGGTTTCCCTGAACCCCGTTCTGACGATAGGACTGCAGATGACGGAATCCATGGTATCTCATGGCCTTGCGACGCAGGAAGAAGCCTGGAAGCATGCCATTGACATGCTTTCTCTTGTCGGCATTCCAAAACCGGAAGAGCGCATGCGCGACTACCCACATCAGTACTCGGGTGGGATGCGTCAGCGTGTCATGATCGCGATGGCGCTTTCCTGCAGCCCCGAACTGGTTATTGCCGATGAGCCGACAACATCGCTGGATGTGACGGTTCAGGCGCAGATTCTTGAGCTCATGAAAAGCCTGAAAGCAAAGTTGAAATCAAGCATTATCATCATCAGCCACGATCTTTCAATCGTTGCCGGCATGGCAGACAAGGTGGTCGTCATGTATGCAGGACATGTTCAGGAAGAAGCCAGTGTGTTTGATCTGTATGAGAAACCAGCGCATCCTTATACGATAGGTCTTATGAAATCAGTTCCACGGCTGGATGCCGAGGAGCATGAGCGGCTGGTTCCCATCGAGGGTAATCCTCCTGATCTCCTTACGCCGCCGGCGGGATGCAAGTTTGCGCCACGCTGCCAGTACGCGATGCAGATCTGCACGGAACAGGAACCTCCCCTTGTGACAGTGGGGACGGAACATCGTGCACGATGTTTCCTGCATCATCCTGCCGCACCCCGGGTGCCCGGGTTTGTAAAGGTGGACTGACGATGGAAACCATACTGAAGGTCGATCACCTCAAGAAGTACTTCGCTGTTAATATCGGCGGGCCGTTTGGGGGCAGCAAAGCAAGTCTGAAAGCGGTTGATGATATTACATTCGATGTCGGGTGCGGCGAGACAGTCGGGCTGGTCGGCGAGACGGGATGCGGTAAAACGACCGTGGGGCGTACCATCGTCGGGTTGTACAGGCCCACGGCCGGCAACATCTTCTACCGTGGTCAGAATCTTTGCGAGATGACGCCGGATGCGATGCGCAAGGTGCGGCACAAGCTCCAGATGATCTTCCAGGATCCCTATGCTTCTCTGAACCCTCGCATGACGGTTGGCAGTATTGTCGAAGAACCTATGGATATTTTTAACATCGGTACTGTGGTTGAGCGTCGGGAACGGGTACAGGAACTGTTGCGTCTCGTCGGACTGAATCCTGAGCAGACGAACCGGTTTCCTCATGAGTTTTCCGGTGGTCAGAGACAGCGTATCGGGATTGCCCGTGCGCTTGCCATGAATCCTGAATTCATCATTGCAGACGAGCCGATTTCTGCGCTGGACGTCAGTATCCAGGCGCAGATCGTGAATATGCTCGAAGACCTGCAGGATCGCCTCGGGCTGACATATCTTTTCATTGCGCATGATCTTGCGATGGTGAAGCATATCAGCGACCGGGTCATCGTCCTGTACCTGGGAAAGATCGTTGAAATTGATGAGAGCGCAGATATTTACAGACATCCTCTTCACCCGTATACGCAAGCGTTGCTCTCAGCAGTTCCTATACCGGATCCACGCGTCGAAATGAGCCGCCGGCGGATCATCCTGAAAGGAGATCTTCCAAGTCCTGTCAATCCACCCAGCGGGTGTCACTTCCGGACGCGTTGCCCTATCGCAAAACCAATCTGTTCCGAACAGGAACCCGAACTTCGTGCCATTGAGGAGAAGCACATGGTTGCCTGCCATTTTGCGGAATAGTCGTCGTCTGTGAAATAGCGGTGCCGAGAGCCGGTCTTATAAACCGGCTCTCACGATCTCCGGGCGCCGGGTTCAGGCCGGGGCGTGTTGGAAAACCACGGATTTCGTGTATAACACAAGAGAAGTCGTCCGCCGCGGTCTTCGGGTTGTTCGTGATGATGCCCCGGGATAGCGTTGTGTCGGAACGTTCTGTATGTGTCGTTATCTGATTCAGTACGCAGGAGGAATGATGGAAGAGTTCGAAAAGACCTTGGGCCGTCAGCAAGCGGCCATCGAGGCCGAACGTTGTCTGTATTGTTATGACGCGCCGTGCCAGGCCAAATGTCCGGCGCACGTACCAGTGCCGGAGTTTATTCAATCCATCCGCAGCGGCAACCTTCATGGCGCCCGTATGCTGCTGCAGGAAGCTCATCCGCTTATCGAAACCTGTGGACGCATCTGTCCTGAAGACGCTTTCTGTCAGTCCGTCTGTACGCGTGCCAAGATCGACCGCCCCATCCGTATACGCGAGCTGCATCGCTTTGTCACTGATACGACAGATCCCGCGGATCGCATGGATCTTCCGGCCGTCGGCGGGGAAAAAGTGGCCGTGATCGGCGCCGGCCCTGCAGGGTTGGCGTGCGCCCGCGAACTGAGAATCCGAGGGATTGCCTGTGATATCTTCGAAGCCCGTGAACTGGGCGGCGTGCCCAGCCAGGAAGTGTCTTCACATCGCTATCCCGGCGAAGTTGAGGAGAGAGAGGTACGTTTCCTGACGTCGGTTTTTGCCTCCGACGTTCGGACGCAGCGTGTAACAGATGTCAAACCATTGCTTGCAGACTACAAAGCTGTTTTTATCGCCACCGGCCTTCCCGCTGAAAGCGATCTGCGCATCGAAGGCATGCAGCTCAATGGCGTTCATCATGCCCGTGAACTTCTCCGCAAGGTAAAGAGCGGAGCCCTCAGTGGCACCGGTCGCCGCGTAGGGGTTATCGGCGGGGGAAATGTTGCCATTGAAGTAGCATCAGTTCTTCGCGAAGAGGATCCGACACGTGATGTGACGATCATCTACCGGCGCGGTATCAAAGAACTGAAAGCATTTGCCAAAGAGATTGAAGAGGCTACGGCACTCGGCGTTACCTTCCAGTTTCTGGCCATCCCGGACAAAGTGGTCGGGGGACACGAAGTCAATGGTCTTCAGGTGACGCAGGCGCATCTGTGTGAGGAGGATGAATCAGGTCGCTGCCGGTTCGAGCCTCTGCCCGGATCCAGTTTCGTTATTCCCCTGGATACGCTGGTTGTCGCCATCGGACAGCGTGTCGATGAGAACGCATTCCCCGGACTTGCCCGAAGCAACTCCGGACTCATCAGCATCGGCGAGACCATGCAGACGAGTATGCCCGGCGTTTACGCCGGCGGTGACGCCGTGCGTGGCGCACGGACCGTCGTCGAGGCTGTCAGCGACGGAAAAAAGGCAGCCGAATCCATTGCTGCGTTCGTGGCAGGAGGCAAGTAATGTATAAAGAGCATGATCTTTCCTACGATTTTCTGGGCATCCATCTGGAGAACCCATTTATCCTCTCGGCTGCACCGCCTACTGATGAGCTGGAAATCGCCATGGATGGTCTGGCTGCCGGCTGGGCCGGCGTCGTCCTGAAGACGACATCGGTCGAGAGCAACCCCGTCAACCTCAAGTACCCGATGATGTCGTCATTCGGAACTGCTGGTCGCAAGCTGTGGGGACTGGGGAATATCGACTTGATCTCGCAGTATCATATCAACGAGATCTGCAGCCGTGTCCGGGCGCTCAAGAAGGCATTCCCGACCAGAATGATCGCCGCCTCCATCATGGGATCCAGGAAAGAAGACTGGCAGTCGCTTGTCCTGCAGCTCAAGGATGCGGGTGTCGATCTTATCGAGTGCAGCTTCAGCTGCCCTCAGGGAAGTATGGGGGAGGCTCCCGGAAGGATGCTTGCCCAGAGTGTCGAGGCAACAGAGAAAGTCGCGCGCTGGGTGAAGGAAGCCGCCGGCTCGACGCCGGTGCTTATCAAGATCACACCGCAGGTGACGGATATTGTCGAGGTAGCACGCGCCCTGAAACGGGCGGGCGTCGATGGCGTCACTGCAAGCAATTCGGTCCCGGCGCTGATCGGTGTCGACGTTGAAACTCTTGAACCGCGGCCGTCCCTTTTTGGCGAGGGCGCCTATTCCGGCATGACCGGCATGGCGATCAAACCGCTGACACTGCGCACTATCTCGGAGATTGCGCGTAATGTTGACATTACAATCAGCGGTAATGGCGGAGCGTATTCATGGAGCGATGCTGTTGAGCTGATGGCGGTCGGAGCAAGCAATGTCCAGTTCTGCACGTTACCGATGCAATATGGTTTTGGAACCATTCGCGATCTCAAGAGCGGCCTGGCCGACTATCTGGATCGCAAGGGATTCTCCTCCCCTCTTGATATCGTCGGTAAGGCGTTGAAGGGGATCAAGGGACAGGAATCGCTGGTGACTCCGCATTCGCATTCAGAGATCGATCTTGATAAGTGCATCGGTTGTGGCAACTGCTACCGCGCATGCCGCGACGGTGCACACCGTGCAATCCTGTGGGACGCGGAAAAGCGCCAGCCTTCCGTTGATCTGGATAAGTGTCCCGGCTGTGCGCAGTGCATGCAGGTCTGTCCGGTGAACGCTATCCGCATGAAAGAAGAGCTTGGCGACAAGGTGCACTATTTCGAGTTTACCGGTTCGCACTAGGACCGACACATCTTTGCTCTCATCCCTCCCGGTCAACACATGCCGGGAGGGATGATTGTTATCTCCGCGGTTGAGTGCTTCCCTGAACCAACTATACTAAATAAGATTCATTGCCAGCTGAAATTGTTGGGAGGTAGTATGGGCGATAATGAGCGATTTTCAGCGCTGCGATCAAAGAAAGCGCATATCGTTGCAGGTGGAGGACCCGGTCGTGTCAAGAAGCAGCATGATGCCGGCAAACTTACTGCGCGGGAGCGCATAGAGACATTACTGGATCCTGGCACGTTTCAGGAAGAAAATGTTTTTGTCAGTCACCGGAACACTGACTTTGGCCTGGATAAGCAGGATCTTCCCGGGGACGGTGTTGTCACGGGGCATGGATATGTCAATGGCAGACTTGTCTTCGTTTACTCTCAGGATTTTACAGTGGCAGGTGGTTCTCTCGGGGAGATGCATGCCGCCAAGATCATCCGCGTTCAGGACCTTGCTCTCAAATATGGAGCCCCTGTTATCAGCATAAGCGATTCCGGTGGAGCACGCATTCAGGAGGGTATTGATTCGCTCAAGGGGTATGCGGGGATCTTCTACCGCAATACGATCAGTTCAGGCGTTATCCCTCAGATCTCGATGATCGCGGGCCCGTGCGCCGGTGGCGCGGTCTATTCGCCCGGGATCATGGATTTTGTTGTCATGACTGAACAGGCGCGCATGTTCATTACCGGCCCCAAAGTTATCGAGAGCGTCACTGGTGAAGAGGTGACAGATGAAGAACTCGGGGGACTGGTGGTTCATGCCCAGAAGAGCGGTAACGTTCATCTGGCCGCCGGAAATGATCAGGAAGCTCTTCAGATCATACGGGAACTGCTGTCATATCTTCCCAGCAACAACAGCGAGGACCCGCCGGTGGTGGCGAGTACAGATCCGGCTGATCGTCCCACGCCTGAGATCGGCGACATCATCCCGGACGATGCGGGCAAGCCGTATGATGTTCGCAGGGTCATCAACAGTCTGTCGGATGAGGGGAAGTTTTTTGAGATCGCAGAAGGGTTCGCAAAATCAGTCTGCGTCGGGTTTATCCGAATGGGCGTGCAGGTCATCGGCGTTGTTGCCAACCAGTCCAAGTTTCTGGCGGGTGTTCTGGACATTGACAGTTCCGACAAAGCCGCCAGGTTTGTGCGTTTCTGCGATGCTTTCAATATTCCGATTCTGACCCTTGTAGATGTCGGCGGCTATCTTCCAGGCGTTGAGCAGGAGCACGGTGGTATTATCCGGCATGGGGCTAAACTTCTGTATGCATTTTCTGAATGCACCGTTCCCAAAGTGACCGTCATTCTCCGTAAGGCGTATGGCGGAGCTTACATTGCCATGTCATGCAGGGATCTCGGAGCCGATTTCGTCTATGCTCTCCCTTCTGCCGAGATCGCCGTGATGGGCGCGGATGGGGCTGCCAACATTATCTTCTCCAAAGAGATCCGGGATGCCGCTGATTCAGAAAAGACACGCCGGGAGCTCATCACGGAATACAAGGAAAAACTGTATAACCCGTACATTGCAGGGGAACGGGGCCTTGTTGATGATATTCTTGAACCGTCAGAACTCAGGAGCCGTATTGTCCGTTCGTTCAGGGCGGCAGTGAATAAGCGTGAAGAGCGGCCGGCCCGCAAACATGGGAATATCCCATTGTAGGGTGGACGAGATGATACAGATGGACGCTCATGGACAGACGGTGACTGACGAAGAACTCGCCGTGGTTGCCGCCGCTGCACTTGCAGCAGCAGGTGAAAGCGCAGCGCTGCAGGTTACCGATCCTGCACACCTTGATGATACAGTGGTTGCCGCTGTTGCTGCGGCTCTGGCCGCAGCCGGGATATCGCTTTTGCGCCCGGAACCGCCGCTGCCCGTATTGAATACTGCATGGAGACGATCGCCATATGAACAATCGATCAGGCCGCGCTGGCGCTGACAGGGAGGAATGACGCATGAAAAAGTATCGTATTACCGTGAATGGAAAGACGTTTGATGTCGATGTAGAAGAAGTTGGAGTGCAGAGGACGTCGGTATCATCTTACGCTCCGGCTCCGGCACCGGTGGCTGCGAAAGCGCCGTCTGCTCCGGTTCCCGCACCGGCTCCGAAGGCGGTGAAACCAGCCGGCTCCACGAGCGGCAGCAATGTCATGAAGTCGCCGCTGCCCGGCAAGATCCTCAAGGTCATGGCAACACCCGGCAGTTCCTGGAAGAAAGGCGAGACACTTCTTATCATCGAGGCCATGAAGATGGAAAATGAGATTCTTGCCCCACGCGATTGCACAGTAGAGGAAGTGGCGGTTGAGGCGAATCAGACCGTCAAGACCGGAGACCTCCTCCTGAAATTGAAGTAGCCGGGCCTGTTCATCGGGTTACTCCCCCCGGAACTTTGTTCCGGGGGGAGTTTTCATATCGTCGGGTCCTTGTTTGGAGAACTTGAGAGGTTCAGTACAATGGATTCAGACAGCGTATCTCTGGAAAAAGTGGAGTGAGCATATGACAGATCTTTTGCGCGGCATTGTTGGTATGGCCGATTGGCGTGTCTGGGTCATGTTTGGCGTTGGTCTTGCGCTTATCTGGCTGGCAGTGAAGAAAGAGTATGAACCCAACCTTCTGCTGCCGATGGGTTTTGGATGCCTGCTTGCCAACATCCCGTTTTCGTCTGCAGTCAATGGAGGGTTCCTGGACGTTCTGTTCAAAGGCGGGATAAGTAACGAGCTGTTTCCTATCCTGATCTTCATCGGCGTCGGGGCCATGATTGATTTCGGACCGCTTCTGCAGGATCCCGAAATGCTGTTCTTCGGCGCTGCAGCCCAGTTCGGCATTTTCTTTACCATGATGCTTGCACTGCTGGTGGGGCGGATCCCCGGTGTTACCGGGATCCCGGGGCTTCGGGAGGCTGCCGCTATCGGCATCATCGGTGCAGCAGACGGGCCCACGTCTATCTATGTAGCGACGCGTTTTGCGCCGAAACTGCTCGCGCCCATCACTGTGGCGGCATATTCCTACATGTCCCTCGTTCCGATCATCCAGCCGCCGATTGTGCGGGCACTGACGACCCGTGAGGAACGCAGGATCCGCATGGAGAACCCTGAACGGGAGGTATCGAGGACTGTCAAGATCATTTTTCCCATCGCCGTCACTCTCATCGCAGGGATTGTAGCACCCATCTCGGTAGCTCTGATCGGCAGTCTCATGTTCGGAAATCTGCTGCGCGAGTCCGGCGTCACCGAACGCCTTTCAAAAGCGGCGCAGAATGAACTATCCAGTATCGTGACCATTCTCCTTGGTATCACCATAGGCTCATCTATGAATGGCAAGGAGTTCCTTACGCCGACGACATTGTTGATCATCGGGATGGGATTGATCGCGTTCGTTTTCGATACGGCCGGAGGCGTTCTCTTCGCAAAGGTTATCAACCTGTTCCGCAAGAAGAAGATCAACCCGATGATCGGAGCGTGCGGCATCTCCGCTTTTCCCATGTCGGCCCGCGTTATTCAGAAAATGGCGCAGCAGGAGGATGGGAGCAACTTCATTATCATGCATGCTGTCGGAGCTAACGTGGCAGGGCAGGTGGCCTCGATCATCGCGGGCGGGCTTATCCTTGCCCTTGTACGATAGGAGGAGTAGCAATGGATGCTGTTATAGCTGAAGGGCTTCGTGTCAGTGGAGTAAGTTACCTCCTTATCTTTGTCGTTCTTGGGATTTTTTATCTTCTCATCAAGATTCTGCTGAAGATGTTTCCTCCAAAAGACAGTGATGACGACAGCGGGACCTGAACGGTTGTCAACATCAGGGAGGTAAACGTGACAAGAACAGGCATGGTTCTTGCGCTGGTACTGGTACTGGGACTTGCAGGATGCAGCCCGGGACAGTCCCCGGCTGCTCCCAGGGTGGTCTGCGTTACAACTCGTCCGCTGCAGCTTCTTGTTGAAGCTCTTGTAAACGCTTCTGTCGAGGTCCGCGTCCTGTCGACGGATGGGATTATTCCGGTACAGAATGCTGCTTCGGTCATCAAGGAAAGCGCGATTCTCTTTGTCTCAGGGCTTTCAGAAGACGCATGGGCTACCAGCCTTGCCGGTCAGAGTGTGCAGATCGTAAGATTATCTGACGCACTTCAGAAAGGGTCGGCTCAGAACTCGTGTCTCTCGTTCCGCAACAGCACGGACATGGCGCGGCTCATCCGCGATGCGTTGATCAGCTTCTACCCATCTGAGAAAGCAGATTTTGATACCCGGTATGCAACATTTCTTGATCAGTGCAGCCAGGCGGATGGGCGGCTGAAGCAGCAGTTCTGGAAAACAGCGGTACGTGCGTTTATTGCAGCAGACGGAACATGGGTTGACGCGGCGGGCGATTATGGGTTACGGATCATTATCCAACCGTCGGTCCGTTCTATAGATCCGGCAAGCACAAAGTCGGCCGCCGCCATCGACGCATGGGGCGCGCAGGAGCATACTCATACCATTGTCCTGAATGATGCCGGTATCCAGAAGGCGCAGGTCGTGCATGAGGAAAACGGTGTGATCGTCTGCAAGTTGGACGCAGCGGGAGCGGCAGCCGGCGGAGGGTTTGTCTCCTGGCTGGAGGTGCAACTGACGGCGCTCAGTCAAAGTCTGGAAAAATGACGGCATGCCAGAACCGGAAAGTGCTGACGGCAAGCATCCGGATCTTAACGCTGTGTGAGAGTGTGAATGTTTTTGTTATCTTTCGTTGCTTTTCCATTTGGCGCAACTTATAATGTCCACATATAGAAGCCGATGGAGACGGCTTGCATTAGTGCGTTTGTAACCCGGCATGCTTCTGTGCAGCTACAGCAGCAAAGGGTTCGACGCATTTTCTTCATGTGTATGCAGGCTTGTCGGTCGTGATGCTATAAATATGTGGTTGACGTCTGGTAAGAGGAGGAAGTATGAAGGAAGTCTACGAAGTCCGAATGCATGCCCGGGCTGGTCAGGGTGCCAAATCTGGTTCCCAGTTACTCGCTGAAGCTGCATTCAAAGAGGGAAAGTATATCCAGTCCTTCCCTGAGTACGGTTCAGAACGGCGAGGTGCTCCGACGGTTGCTTACACAAAGATCGCCGACAAAATCCTGCGCAGCCATGAACCGGTTATCAATCCTGATGTGGTTATGGTTCTTGATTTTGGCATCATGCGCTCCATTGATGTTACAGCAGGATTGCCAACGACCGGGCTGCTTATCGTCAATACAAAGGTATGTTCTGCCGAGATCCAGAAGCTGACCAAGTATGCCGGCCCGACGTACAATATCGATGCAACAAGCATCTCACTTGAGATGATGCATCGGGATACGCCCAATGTTCCTATGCTCGGCGCGTTGGTTAAGTTGACCAACATTGTCAAGATGGAATCTCTCGAGGCTGTCCTTCGTGAGCACTTTCTGGCCAAACTTGGCGAGGAAAAGGTCCAGCTCAATATCAAGATGCTCCACAGGGGCTACGACGAGGTGTCGAAATGAGCGAGAAGAAGGGTTGGAAGGATATCGAAATTGGCGTTGAGCTTCCTCCGGCGACGTCTCTTGGATACAAGACAGGTGGATGGCGCACGTTGCGTCCCATTTTTAATGCAGACGAGTGCATTCACTGCATGACATGCGTTTCGTACTGCCCCGATATGGCTATTCCGGTCAAGAAGACCGATGAAGGTGTTGTCGGAAAAGGCGGAAGGGTGTTCAAGGGCGTTGTACGGCTGGCTACGAATCTGGACTATTGCAAAGGCTGCGGAATCTGTGCCCACGAATGCCCCACGAAGGCTATCACTATGATTCGTGAGGAAGAGGCCGAACAGGCCGCATGCAAGTTGTAGAGGAGGAAAAGCATATGGGAGTTACAAAAGCAATCACTGGTGCGCAAGCTGCAGCAGAGGCAATGCGTCAGATCAATCCTGACGTTGTCGTCGCATACCCCATTACTCCTCAGACGCCCATCGTCGAGCAGTTTGCAACGTATGTTGCCAACGGGGTCGTCGACACGGAAATGGTCCCGGTTGAATCTGAACATTCAGCCATGTCCGCCGCAGTAGGCGCCGAAGCCGCAGGTGCGCGCGCAATGTCGGCCACTTCTTCCCAGGGTCTCGCCCTCATGTGGGAGATCGTCGCTGCGACGCCAGGCCTTCGTCTGCCTATCGTCATGCCCGTTGTGAACCGCTGCCTCTCTGCACCGCTGAATATTCACGGGGATCAGTCTGATGTCATGGGTGTAACGACAGTCGGATGGATCCAGCTCTTCAGTGAAAACGCGCAGGAAGTTTATGAAAATCTTCTGCTCGCAGTCCGTGTTGCTGAAGACAAACGGATCCAGCTTCCCGTGATGGTCAACCAGGATGGGTTCATTACGAGCCATGCCGTTGAGCCGGTGGAGATCTTCGATGATGCGCCTGTTCGTTCGTATGTGGGGACTCGTTCGATGGACCGTGCTCTTCTGGATGTTAAACATACCAGAACGATCGGCGCCATGGTCCTGCCGGATTACCTGCTTGAGGTCAAGCGTGCGCAGGAAGCAGCAATGGAGAATGTTTTTGCTGTCTATAAGGAAGCCGGGACTGAGCTGTCCAAGATCACAGGACGCAAGTATCCGTTCTTTGAGACATACCGGACCGATGATGCAGATGCTGTGATCGTGGTTCTGAGCTCTGCAGCCGGAACAGCTAAAGTCGCTGTCGACGCCTTGCGCGGACAGGGCAAGAAGGTCGGGCTGCTCAAGCCGATCCTCTTCCGTCCGTTCCCTTATGCAGCGGTTTGCGAAGCCCTCAAGAACGTTCCGATCGTTGGAGTTCTGGACCGTTCCATGGATTTTGGCGCCTATGCGCCTGTGTACTCTGAAATTCGCAATGCACTCTTTGATCTCGACAAGAAGCCAAAGGTGCAAAGTTATATCTTTGGGCTTGGCGGTCGCGACCTGTTGAGCACTGAGATCGAGGCAGTCTTTGATGAACTGCTGTCGAAGAAGCTCGATCCAGAACACCAGCGTTACGTCGGGCTGAGGGGGTAGTGGACATGCCTACACTTCAAGAAATTGCACTGAGAACCGCGGGAGTTGACGCCCGCTTTGTATCCGGCCACCGTATGTGTGCAGGCTGTGGCATCGGAGCTGTCGTCAAGACTGTTCTGGCTGCTTCAGATAAGCCTGTCATTGTACTCAATGCTACGGGATGCCTGGAGGTCACGACTTCTGTGTATCCATTTACTGCATGGAATACGCCGTGGATGCACCTTACCTTTGAAAACGCAGCGGCTGTCGCTGCCGGGGTCGAATCAGCATATAAGTCTCTCAAACGTCGTGGAAAGTACGATGGTGATGTAAACATCCTTGCTGTCGGCGGCGACGGTGGAACTTATGATATCGGATTCCAGGCCTTGTCCGGAGCTCTTGAACGAGGGCACAAGTTCATGTACCTGGTCTATGACAATGAAGGCTACATGAACACAGGCAACCAGCGCAGCGGTGCAACCCCGTTTGGCGCCAGTACGACCACTGTTCCCGCCGGAAAAGTCAGTATCGGGAAACCACAGTGGCGTAAGAACCTGGTAGAGATTGCAGCGGCACACCATATTCCCTATGTCGGGCAGACCGCCGTTCATAACACCCTTGACCTGTACAAGAAAGCACAGAAGGGTTTCAACGCCGATGGCCCTGCTCTCCTTGCGGTTCTGCAGCCGTGCACGACCAACTGGGCTTTCGATTCGGCGTTGACGATGCAGTACTCGAAACTGGCTGTTGAGACGAATTTCTGGCCGCTGTATGAGATCGAGAACGGTGTTGTGCATATTACGACCAAGCCAGCCAACCGTAAGCCCGTCGAGGAGTTCCTCAAGGGTCAGACCAGATTCAAACATCTCTTCCGCCCTGAGAATCAGCATGTCATCGTTGAAATGCAGAAGATGCTTGATGATGAGTGGGCTCGTCTGCTCAAGCTTGAGGAGACAGGAGTTCAGTTCTAGTTTTCAGACCGCATACGTTGTAATCATCGACCCATCGCCTAAAATAGCGATGGGTCGATTGCATTAGAGGAGTCCATGATGAGAACGATTGTGTGTTATTCTGTAACGGGGTGTTCCCGGGCGGTGGCAGAAGGCCTAAGCGGATCCCTGGAAGCATCGCGGTGCGAACTGAGGGATCGTTTCACCAACCAACCTTCCGGATGGAAACGGGATGCAGGGAAAGCGGCCCGGGATTTTGATTCAGGGACCTTCAATGCTGACGGCGTGTCATTTAAACGGGGCGATACCCTTGTCCTTGTTTTTCCACACTGGGGCGGGCCGGTCATGCCGGCCATGACGGGATTCGTCAGGGCTGTTGGGCTGCAGGGCGTCGTGGTATTCCTTGTCATGACTCGTACCAGTGGCGGAAACAGCGGACCGGTCATGCTGCTGGAAGACGAAGCGATCCGGCAGGGAGGTATCGTCGGCGGCGTTTTTGGTATCCGGGTCCGCTGGAGAACTCCGGACCAGCTCCGGTCGGCGGGGAAGAAGATCGGAGCGCATATCCTGCGAGTACCTGCTCCTCCGGCGTTCAGCCTGCAGGAACGTCTGGAAATAGGTATCGAACAGGAGCGTGAGGCAGAGGCAAGGTGTCTGCGGCTGACAGAAATGACACCGAACCGGCGCCTTAAAGAATGGTTCAGGCGGCAGGCCAACGATGAAGCAGCGCATATCCAGGCTCTTCAAAAAATCTACCGGACGTATGCCGGGGTTGTTTATGAATCGCAAAGGCAGCCTCTGGCACCACTGGAACCGGAAAAAGTTCTGGATTATTCCTCACTCTTGAGTGAGTTCAAGACGGCAGTTGATCACGAACATACGATCGCTCTCGACTATGAAGATATTGCAGGACGGTTTTCAAGTCAGCAGGATGTTGTGCGTCAAGCGATTTTCCTTGCCGGTGCGGAACAGCATTTTTACCAGAACATGAATGGTGCCTATCGCCGTCTCAGCCGCTATCATCCGTCACGCTGAAGATCCTGCCGCCGATCGTGAATGTTGACTTTGCCCCGTTTGTGGTAGGCTGGAACAGGGAGTTGTACGCAACTCTGTTTGTTTCGTGCAGGAAAGGAGGAACAAATGATCTATCTTGACAACTTTCGCAGTGCAATGGTCGCTCCTGAAGTATGGGCGGTCATGCAAACTGTTGCCGGTGAACAATATGCTGTACCCGCTCCGTTTACTCAATGCGGCACCGGTGCCGCAGAGCTTATTGAAAGGGCTCAACAGCATTTTGCAGGTGCAATCAGGGCTTCGCAGAATGAAATCGTTTTTACAGGAAGCGGGACAGAAG
>CAZEWU010000005.1:0-16405 GCA_964516155.1 uncultured Caldisericota bacterium | reverse complement strand
ACTTGCCGGTCAGCGCCAGGCCGATGCTCAGGATATCGTCGTCGCCCAGGATGAAAATGCTCTTGTTTTCAAGATCGCCGCGCTCGTACATGAACGCGATACGATCCAGATTCTTGGCAAGCGGCACCACACCCTGGTCAAACTCCGCAGTCACTTCCGGACGACCTTTGGCAAGAGCCTCATACTCTGGAACGATCTCTTTGAGCCAACCGCGCGGTTTGACACCCGTTGCGTTGCACGTCGGACACATCATGCTCTCTTCGTGTTCAATGCCGTTATCACGGGCATAAGCCCTGCCGTCCTTCGTAACAGCGATAAGATCGCCCTTCGCCTCAATATACTCCTTGGCCTTGAGCGTCTTGAGCGCATCGATATAGCCGGGAATCGAGTCGTCCTGCTTTCCAACGAGCTGCCAGAAGCTCAGAGGCTGCTTCATAAGAGCCCGGAGCAGCTTCGCTTGTGTTCTGTCCATAGTTGCCTCCAGAAGTTATTTTCTACAAAGTATAGCCGCTGGCAGGACGCAATGCAATGTGCACCCGCAACTGATTTTCAGAGATGGCCCGGACAGGAACAGGGAACAGCGGCTGCGAACGCCTGCGACTGGAACTTTCAGGTACTGATAGACAATGTCGTTTACGGGCTTCGCAGCAGGAACTTCTATATTATCAGTTCACTGTAGTCCGCAAATTCTCTGCGTCAGAAAACTATGAACATTCTCAGGTGTTTTCCTCGCTCAGAGACTGCAGTTTGTACAGGTTTCTGTACGCCCCTCCGCGGGCGAGCAATTCATCGTGTGTCCCGGCCTCCTTGATGCGTCCGTTCTGGATGACCAGGATACGGTCGACGGTGCGAATCGTTGACAGGCGATGAGCAACGATGATACTGGTCCGTCCCCTGAGAATCTTGCGGATAGCCGCCTGAATGATCGCTTCAGACTCCGTATCAATATTGGAGGTAGCTTCGTCAAGAATGAGGACGCGCGGGTCAAAATACAGGGCCCGTGCAAACGAAATGAGCTGCCGCTGCCCTGCCAACAGGTTGTTGCCGCGCTCATACAGATGATACTGCAATCCGCCGTCCAGCTTCTGAACAAAGTCCATGCCAAGGTAGTCGACGATCTCGGCCGCCTTCCGTTCATCGGGATGTTCGTCAAAGAGCGCGATGTTATGAAGGACTGTTCCGCTGAAGATGAACACATCCTGCATGACAAACGCAACGCTCTGGCGCAGGAATGCGGCAGGAAGAGTCGCAACGTCCACGCCCCCCAGCAGGACACGTCCGCTGTCAATCCCGTAAAAGCGCGGGACGAGTCCGGTGATAGATGTTTTACCGGCACCGGTCGGTCCGACGAGCGCGACCGATCCACCCTGCTCTACCTTGAATGTGATGCCCTTGAGGATCTCCTCGCCCGGCGTATAGCTCAGGTGCACATCCTGAAACTCGATGCTGAATTCCTGTGGAATGACGCCCGCAAAAGTTTCCGGCACATATTCTTCTTCCGGTTCATCGGCGACGTGAAAGATCTTCTCGGCGGAGGCCATGGCCTGCTGGATCGTATCGAACTGTTCAGCAACTTCCTGCACCGGCTGGAAAAAGATCTGGGCATAGAAGACAAACGTGACCAGCGTGCCGAAGGAGAGCGTTCCCGCAAGGATATGACCACCGCCGTAGTAAAGCAGCAACGCTATGGCAAAGGTTGCCAGTCCTGAAACAAGGGGACGGAAAACGCCGTTCAGAAGCATGAGATGAAGGCGCGCCAGCGTATAGGACTGGTTGATCTTCTCGAAGTTCTTCTTCTCCTTCTCCTCAATGGCAAAGAGCTGCACGATACGTACCCCCTGGATACGCTCTGCGATAAAGGAGTTGATACGCGACAGACAGGTACGCGCCACACGGTGTGCATTCCGGATAGAGACCCGGAAGATCGCCGTAAGGATAACGACCGTCGCAAGCACCGCCATGAGGACCCATGTCAGAAACGCATTGAGAGAGAACATGACGACCGTGACCCCCACGAGCAGGAATCCATCGCGGACGATATTAATGAGAGCCTGACTGTACATGTCCGCAAGGGCTTCAATATCATTGGTGACACGTGTCGTCAGACGGCCCGACGGCGTCCGGTCAAAGAAGCTGAACGGCAGGCGCTCCACATGTTCAAAAAGTTTTACCCGGATATCGTAGACGATACGCTGGCCGATGACCTCGAGGAGAACACGGTCGAAGTATGCGACCACGAATGCAACGACGATGATCGCCAGAAACAGCAGCGACAGTTTCCTGATGCCGGCAACGTCAACGGAACGCAACCAGGCCCGTTCCCGGGGAGAGAAACGCTGCAGGGATGATGCATCCATGATATAGGTCCCCGCTGGGAAAACCGGCTGGGGAGCCTTGAAAACAAAGGGCTGCGAAGCATCGGTATAACGGTTGAGACGATCGATGCCCAGCTGCTGTGCCTTATCCGGTGTCACAACGTAGAGCGACACCGACGTCATGTGCACAGACGTACCGCTCAGATGCAATCCCTTTGCAAGCTCCGTCTTGTCATAGAAGGAACGTCCGCCCAGGGTAAAACGGTCCACCCCGGCCACGACTTTGTCAGCCGTCGCGACGTCGCCGGGAGTTTCCACCTGCACGAACCGCGCCGTGGTCGGATCAATGTACTTATCGATAGCCTGACGTACGATGAGGGGACAGACAATAGTCTTTGCCGTCAGGATACAGATCAGGATCAGGGAAACAAGCAACAGCCACCAGTACGGGCGCGCGAACCTGAGCAGACGCGCCATGAGCGTCGTATCAAAAGACCGTTCCTGCGTCTCGTCGTTTGAAATACCAGCCATTATTCCTTCTCCACCTTGTGTTCCACGAGCTGTCTCCGGAAGACACGCCAGTACCAGCCGTGCTTCTGCAGCAACATGCTGTGCGGCCCTTCTTCAACAATGCGCCCGGCATCCAGAACCAGGATCCGATCCATCTGACGCAATGCCGAAATACGGTTGCTTATAACCAGGGTCGTCGGCCGCGACTGAAAGCCGCCGATATTGTCCAGGATGTGTTTCTCAGTGTCAGCGTCTACCGCTGAAAGAGCATCATCAAGTACCAGGATGCGCGGTTTCTTGAGGAATGCCCGGGCGATGGTAACCCGCTGCTTTTCCCCGCCGGACAGGGTCACGCCGCGTTCCCCTACGACCGTGCCGAAGTCTTCCTTGAAATCAAGGATGTTCTGATAGATATCGGACTGCTTCGTCGCTTCCCGGATCTCTTTCTCGCTCACCGGCAGATCCGTTACGTTGATGTTTTCTTCCAGGGAATCCGAGAACAGAAATACGTCCTGCGTAACCACGCCGATTGCGCGACGCAGGTCCTGAAGCTTGTAGGACCGTACGTCAACGCCGTCCACGAGAACCCTGCCCGCCGACGGATCGTAAGCGCGCGTCAGCAACGCAACAATAGTCGTCTTGCCTGAGCCGATGGGGCCGATGATTCCGATCTTCTCACCCGGCGCAACATGAAAACTGACGTCATCCAGGATCTTGTGTCCCTCACGCTCAAAAGTCACATGCTCAAAGATCACATCGCCATGCAACTCCCCGTCGACAGCCACGGCATCCGGCAACTCCCGGATCGTCGACGTCTGGTCAAGGATATCGTTGATGCGGGCGATGGAAGCCTGCCCGCGCTGGAAAAGATTGATTGCCTGCCCCAACGCCGTCATCGGCCAGGCAAGCATCCCGATATAGGTGTTGAACGCAACAAGCCCGCCAATGGTAAACTGTCCGCGGGTCGTCAGGATTCCGCCATACCACAGCAAAACCAGCACAGAGATACTGCCAAGGAAGTCAATGAGCGGACCAGCAAGACCCCATATCTTGATGAGCTGGATATCGCGGCGTTGCATATCCATCGCTTTTGCCTTGAGGCCGTGCGCCACGTTCTTCTCGCGCGTGAATACCTTGATGACCCGCATGCCGGTCATCGCTTCTTCAACATAGTCCGTAAGCGAGGAAAACGCATCCTGAACACGCTTGAACAATTTGAAAACCAGCGGACCGGCACGCGTCACAATGAGTGCGATCAGAGCAAGAGGGATAAGCGCAAGAAGAGTGAGCGTGCGATTGAACCGCAGCATGGCGATAAGTGTGAAAGTCGTCATGATAAAGAAATCAGAGATCATGAGCAGCCCGTCGCCCAGAGACTGCCGCACCGCTTCCAGATCGTTCGTCACAAGCGCCATGAGGTCACCCGTCTTGTGAACATCATGGAAATCGGCGGACAGTTCAAGATATTTGGCGAACAGGTCTCCGCGGACCTCCTGCTCAACATACCGGGCGCTTCCCCAGATGAGATACCGCCAGAAATAGCGGCCCACCGTCATCCCCACGACAAGCAACCCGATCTGGAGCAGAGCGACAAGTAGCGTGCGCGCTGTCGCCGTAAACGAAGAAAGGTCGTCGATAACATTGGCGGTGATACTGGGAATGATGGTCTGCGAAATGTCAACGGCAGCCAGGATAAGGATGCCGCCAAGATAACGCGCCCAGTATTTCCTGATAATGGGACCCAGATGGCGTAATATGTTAGTTCTTTTGGTTTCCGTACTACTCATATAGTAGCAGAATATGGAACAACCGGCCGATGTCAACCTGCAGAATACGTTGATAATGCAGGCGCTGCATACGAGGCGGCGACATCCCCTTGCGTACCGGCAGACTCCTGCTAGGCTGTGAGATGGTCATGATGAAGAACCGAAAGAGTCTGAATATATCTGAACTTTTCGACCTCCTGTTCACAGCGTGGGGGCCTCAGCACTGGTGGCCCGGCGAAACGCCGTTTGAAGTGGCTGTCGGTGCCGTCCTGACACAGAATACCGCGTGGACAAACGTTGAAAAAGCAATCTGCGCACTGAAATCACACAGCGTATTGGATGCTGCCGGTCTGCTTGCCCTTCCCCAGGAAGAGCTTTCAGAGCTCCTCCGCCCTGCCGGCTATTATCATGTCAAAGCCGGATATCTGCGTTCGCTGAGCGAATGGATCAGGGATCGGGCAGGCGGAGAATTCGCCTCCCTTGAACAGGAAGAAACGGCGACTCTTCGCCGTGATCTTCTGAATGTCCGTGGCATCGGGAAGGAAACGGCCGACAGCATCCTTCTGTATGCAGTGGGCAAACCTGTATTCGTCGTCGATGCCTACACAAGGCGCATCGCAGCCAGGCTCGGGCTGCTGCCGGAGAAAGCTTCCTATGACAGAACGCAATCATTTTTCACAGCGCAGCTTCCGGTCAACGTTTCAGTGTACAATGAGATGCATGCGCTGCTTGTCCGGCTTGCAAAAGAACATTGTCGCGTGCGTCCCCGCTGCAACGGCTGTCCCCTGCAGGCACAGTGCCCGTCCGCAACCGGCAGGCAACAGTCCGGGGTTCACAAAAGGAGAAACAACTCATGACATATCACTATATCTACGGCCCGATCCCGTCAAGAAGACTCGGCCGCAGTCTCGGCATCAGCACCATCCCTGACAAAACGTGCAACAAGAGCTGCATTTACTGCATGCTGGGACGGACCGATCACCCGACCGTCGTCCGGCAGGAGCTCTTTCCACTGCAGGACATTGTCAACGAACTTAAGAACGCCCTGGAGCATACGACGCCACCGCCTGACCATATCTCCATCGTCGGGAACGGTGAACCGACCCTGTACCTGCGCCTGGGAGACCTTATCCGGGAAATCCGGCATCTAACCGGCATCCCCATAGCAGTCATCACCAATGGTGCTCTACTTTCCGATCCGGCCGTGCGTGCCGACCTGGCCGAAGCCGATATCGTCCTGACTTCCTTCAATGCTCCGACCGATGCGCTGTTTCACCGTATCGACCGTCCCTGCCCCGGGATAACGCTGAATGCAGTACGACAGGGACTCGTCGCCTACTCCCGGATACAGCGGCGCGGAGCACTGTGGGTCGAGATCATGCTGCTGAAAGACATCAACGACTCACCCGCTGTGCTTCAGGAATTGCATTGGCTGCTGCAGGAGGTCGGACCCGACCGCGTATTTGTCGATACGCCCATCCGTCCGCCCGCAGAGCCGTTCGTCCTCCCGGTCACTTCCGAACAACTGACTGAGGCCGAAGGCATCCTTGGAGGAGCACAACCATCGGGGGACGAATTCGGCGCATTCACCGTCGACGCAGGATCCGATCCTGTCGACACGATCGCATCCATCTGCAAACGGCATCCCATGCGAGAGGATCAGGTGGTGACGCTGCTCCGCCGATCCGGCGTCGATCCATACCCGGTACTCAATAAACTCTGTGCTGATTCCCGTTTCCGCGTGGAACGCTACAGCGGCTTCACTTTTTATCTCGTCCGAGACAACGACACAAGAGCGGCCCAATGATCCTGGGGGCTCATGTCTCCATTGCAGGCGGTATCGTTAACGCACCACAGAACGCACTCCGCTGTACCTGCGAGACGTTTCAGATGTTCACCAAGAATCAGCTGCAATGGAAGGCACAGCCCTTTACCCGTGACGAGATCACCACCTTCAAACGCAACCTCAGGCAGGCCGGACTGATCCCCGGGACAGTCCACGCAGCATACCTCGTCAACCTCGCCGCACGCGAGCCGGACCTTCTTGCAAAATCCCGGCTGTGCATGATCGACGATCTGAGCAGAACGGAACGTCTTGGTATCCCATATCTCGTCGTCCACCCCGGGGCCCACCGTGGACAAGGCACCGAACGCGGCATACAGCTGGCAGCAGAGAGCATCGATTATATCTTCCGACACTCCCGGACGCGCAGGACCATGATCCTGCTGGAGGTCACGACCGGCGCGGGATCCGTGCTCGGAGGAACCTTTGAGGAACTTGCAGCCATGCGCGCCATGACGCATTTTCAGGCCCGCATCGGCTTCTGCATCGACACGTGTCACATCTTCGGCGGGGGATACGACATCCGCTCGCGCCAGGGCCTTGAGTCAACGCTGGACAAACTGATCGCGATCCTTGGACTGCCCAACGTCCGGGCGTTTCATCTGAATGATTCCAAAGGGACGGTCGGCTCCAGGATCGACCGACACGCCGAGATCGGCAAAGGCGAGATCGGACTTGAGCCGTTTCGATGGCTGCTCGCGGACCAACGATTCGCACAGCTTCCCGGTATCCTCGAAACGCCCGGCGGTGACGAGGCCTACGCCCGCAACCTGGCTGTTCTCCGCTCCCTTGCTGCGCATCCCCGCCTGTAAATTCGCTGGTACCGGCGGCAACGTCGGCCGGAGAAGAACATTGTATGTATGGACAAACCGGGTAAAATACACGTCAGAAGCGCTCCTGTCATTTATCTGACGTAGTCGTTGAATGTCTACGTCCCTACAATAACGTCAAGGCGGTGAGAAAGTATGGGAAACCAACCGGAGGATCCGAAAATCGTCATCATGAAGAACGGCCCCTATGTCGTCACGGGAAATGTGCCGTTGTCTGAGAACGTCATAACGCCGAAAGGCAAAGGCTATGTACTGACCGTGGGACGCGATCTCCCACAGTCCAGGGAATATGCGCTCTGCCGCTGCGGCAAGTCGAGGAACAAACCCTTCTGCGACGGCACTCACGAAACAGCCGGTTTTACAGGGACTGAAACTGCATCAAGGGACAAGTATGTGGACAGAGCCGGGCTCCTTGAGGGGCCGGGTATTGACCTGCTGGACGACAACAGATGCGCCTTCAGTCGTTTCTGTCACAGCGAACACGGGAATACCTGGCAACTGGTCGAAAACTCCGACCGGCCGGGATATACAGAGGAAGCGATCAGGACGGCAAGCGATTGCATCGCGGGAAGGCTTGTTGCCGTCGACAAAACAGGAAAACTGCTTGAGCCCTCATACGAGCCCTCGATCGAGATCATCCAGGACCCGCAGGAAGGGGTAAGCGCCGGGATCTTTGTCAAGGGAAACATTCCGATCGAATCCTCTGATGGCCGTACGTATGAGATACAGAACAGAGTGGCGCTCTGTCGGTGCGGCAAGTCGAGGAATAAACCTTTCTGCGACGCCACGCATGTCACGGTAAAGTTCTCGGACAAGAAGTAGAGGAACCCTCCCGGCAAGCATCCGGTCTTCCTTCGACGTGTTACGGTATGCAGACAAACCAGCGGCATTCGCACCACAAATCTCGGCCATGATGACCTGATAGATGATCAGAAACGTTCCTTGAAACCAGGACGGCCCGGGCCGCGATGACGTGCCTGTATCCCTTGCCGACAGAATGGTTTTACCCTGCAGAACTTCTGGAATAACGCTGATCAGGATATCGTTTATGACGGAGCAAGTGAACATTGCGCACGCGCCCTTCAGCAGATGGCTTACATGTAGGAAACATCAACGATAATTCTGGCTGTTTTGAACCGGGAATAAACGAACAATACCATTTTTCTTTCGTCTTATATTGCCATAGATCTCCTGATTTGCAATTCTTCTTCAAGTGTCTATTACAGTATATGTAGCTTGATATACGATTAAGTAGTAGTGTTTTCTTGTTGTACAAATAATCTGATGGAGGCGCTGACCATGGAAAACAGCGAGGTAAACGCGGGCAACGTTAATTACGTTTTTTCCAATCCAATCTCTGCTCTTGGTTAACACTATATCGCGATCAGCAAGTTATATCGACACAAGGCATCACTAAGCAACAATGCGCCGGATAGCAGAGGCAGGAAACGTTTATGGAAATCCACCATCTTTCTTGTAGAGCGTCTTCTGCACTCTGAAGGAGAAAACCAGCATGCAGCTCTTGCCTCAGCGAGTTCGTCATTTCTTTTTTGTTGTGATCATCTGTTTTCTCACGGTATCTTGTGTTTTCGCTGCCGGTTGCAACTCAAAAAAAACCACAACTTTCACCGGCAAATCAGCGCATTGGAAAGCGACCTATACTGAACAGGTACGGAAGGTGAAAGGCAGCGACTGGCAAACGGAATCACAGATGCAACTTGATATCTGGTGGATGGGACCAACAACCGACACAGTCGAAAAAGCAAAGTACAAGTTGGTCAGCGATCCCGATACGGTCGGACAGACAGGAGGTATGTCAGGAAATCTTCATCCGTTTATCTCAAGGACTTTTGGCAAGAACATGGCCGCAACTGAAGCCAGCGATAAATTGGATCTCACGATCACCTGGAACGGCACAAATGCCGAGACGATCACGATGAGCAGCCATTGAACCCGTCCGGTATCTGACCCCTCGAGGTGCTATGCTTGTCCTCAGACAAGTATCTTTCTGGAAGAAGGGCTGGTACCAAAAATCAGAGTCTGGCCTGCAGCTCCTCCGAAAGATGTCGGAGGAGCTGCAGGCCGTTATACATGTGTGAAAATGATCAGGCGACCGTGGCTGCTTCTGACTTCTCCACCATGCTGCGCAGGTTGTCAGCGATATCCGTCTGTTCCCAGGACAAGTCCAGGTCATCGCGGCCGAATGCACCATAGCAGGCAATCTGGCTGTAGATGGGACGCCGCAGATTGAACCGGCGGATAATGGCTTCCGGGCGCAGGTCCACCAGCTGCAGCAGGGACTGTTCAATGACTTCTTCCGGAGCGGTTGCCGTGCCGAAGGTGTCAACATAGACGGACAGCGGATGCGCGACGCCGATGGCATACGCGATCTGCACTTCGCAGCGCGTTGCAAGACCAGAGGCCACGACGTTCTTTGCACAATAGCGTGCCGCCATGGCGGCTGAACGATCGACCTTGGTTGGATCCTTCCCGGAGAAGGACCCTCCGCCGTGGCGTCCGACACCGCCGTACGTGTCAACGATGAGCTTGCGCCCGGTAATCCCCGTATCCACCGCCGGCCCGCCGAGGACAAAACGACCCGTCGGATTGATGTAGTACTTTGTTTCCGCATCAAGCATGTCAGACGGAATGATGGGCCTGATGACGTGCTCTATCACATCATGCTCGATCTGGTCATGCGTCGCCTCAGGGTCATGCTGTGCAGAAACAACGACCGCCGTAACACGAAGCGGCTTGTTCCCTTCGTACTCCACCGTCACCTGCGTTTTGCCATCAGGACGGAGGTACGGAATCGTTCCATTCTTGCGAACCTCCGCCAGACGAAACGCCAGTTTGTTGGCAGTGTAGGCGGTAAACGGCATGAGGACGGGAGTCTCGTCGCAGGCAAATCCGAACATGAATCCCTGGTCACCGGCGCCTGTCCGTTCCAGAATGTCCGCTTCCACCTTGCGATTGCCGCGGCTTTCCAGAGCATCGTCGACACCCTGCTTGATATCGCTGGACTGCCGGTCGATCGCTACCAGAACATGGCACGTATCGGCATTGAATCCATATTCATCCCTGTTGTACCCGATGCGCCGGGCGGTATCGCGGACGATCATCTCGACCGGTATGGTAACACCGGGGCGCGCTGCTACCTCACCGGAAACGATGGCGAGCGTTCCCTGCATCATGGTCTCAACGGCGACATGTGCATGGGGATCCTGCGCGAGATATGCATCAACGATGCCGTCTGAAATAGCATCTGCCACTTTGTCCGGGTGGCCTTCCGTTACCGCTTCTGACGTAAAGAGGTGTTTACGTTCCATTGCAAATCCTCCCAATCCAAGTTAAGGACTCCTGCGAGCCCACGGCCGTTCATGTGTCTTGTCCGACACTGGCGGTACGCCTGTACTTGCACACTGGGAGAGAGGGACATCATAAACACCTCCCGCCGCAGCGTGAGGTGACCGACATCCGTCATTCCTCGGCGCTTTAGCACATTTCTATCGCGGAGCAAGTGGCCGTTAACTGACCGCGTCATCTATGAGTATACCTAAAGAAACCAAAAAACAAGACCCTGCAGGAAGAAGGCGATTTTTCCACCTTTTCCGCTCCCATTCATAGGCTTTTCTATTATTCCGGACTGTAAATAACTTACAATGTGATCAATGTGATGAAAGACGGCACAACAAATCGTCCACGGGAAAAGAGCGGATGGGCGACAGAGATCTCAGGCCTGCACGTGATCTTGGAACAGCGGGAACACAGGGGGCGACGATATCCTCCACAGCTCCACGATGCCACAGCTGTTCCTGGTAGAATAACGCGTGTCAGAACCAGTTATTGCAAAAAAAGATGTTCCGTGTAGTCTAGGGCTAGTGATACCTGACAGTCCTGCAAACATGGCATCAAGAGATCTGTGGTTCAATAGCTTCTGTCAGGAACTTGATTGAAAAGGAGGAGCGGAGGCAATGAACGTATCGTTAGTAGTGCATCGAGTTGGACCGGACACGGCAAAGAATGTGGAGCAAATGGATCTTGCAGCAGCGCAGTCGGCAAAAGCAGGAGCACATCTTATTCTTTTTTCAGAAGCTGCGACAACAGGGCTTGTCCTGAACAGCGACCCGAAACATGACCTGATGCTCGGCGAACCGGTACCGGGCGTAGCTGTTACACATTTTGCCGAGCTTGCCAAGGCAAGCCACATTCACATTGCATTCGGTATTCTTGAACGGGATGGAGCGGCTCTGTATGATACAGCAGTGCTGGTCAGTCCCAGCGGCAACATGCTGCTCAAGTATCGCCGCATCGACCCGCACTGGCATGCTCAAAACGGAGATTCAAGGATCTACCGGGAAGGAACAGAATGTCCGGCTGTCGATTCGCCGATCGGCCGTTTCTGTTTTGCCATCTGTGGCGACCTCTTTAACGATGCCGTCACCGAGAAGATCAGAGAACAGCATCCTGACTATCTGCTGATGCCGTTCTCCCGCCGTTTCGACAACGGCGAGTACGACCAGACCAGGTGGGAACGGGAAGAGCAGCACGTTTACATTGATCGTGTCTGTAAACTGGGAGTCACGGCCCTCATAGCCAATTCCATGGGTGCCAAGGATTTTGACGGCGGTTCATTCGGAGGTGCAATGGTCGTGCATGCCAACGGTCGCGTCACTCATTCCCTGCACCTGGGAATGCCGGGGATGATCGTCGCCGCTGTCTGAAAAACGTTTAATATCTGATCCTGCAATGGGCCCCGCAGTGAACCAGGGCTCATTGTTATTTTTGAGGAGGAAGAATGGAGCAACAACAAGCAGGCGCCCGCATCGGCAAGCGCTCCTTTATTTCGGCTATCCTTATTCTGCTGACCCTGATGATCGGGGCGGGATTGCTGACGCGGCTGGTACCGGCCGGTGCATATCAGCGGACAACGCAGGCGGGGCGGGAAGTCCTGAACCCGTCGTCCTTTCACCTGACAGCAGCACACCCACTTCCGGTCTGGCGATGGTTCACGGCACCCGTTGAGGTCCTGTGGAGCGATGACGCACTGATGGTCATCACCATCATCGTTTTTATCCTTCTCGTCGGCGGAAGTTTCGCCGTCCTTGATGAGGCCGGTGTCCTGCGCACGATCATCGGGCATATTGCAACGACGTTCAAAACGCGGCGGTATCTTCTCATCGCGATTATCTGCCTGTTTTTCATGGGTATGGGGGCTCTTCTCGGGATCTTTGAAGAAATGATTCCTCTTATCCCTATCATCATCCCTCTTGCCTGGTCCATGGGATGGGACAGCCTGACCGGTCTCGGCATGAGTCTCCTGGCGACAGGGTTCGGGTTCAGCGCTGCAATCGCCAACCCCTTCAGCATCGGGGTCGCGCAGCGTATCGCCGGGCTTCCCCTGTTTTCCGGCGCATGGTTCCGCATCATCGTGTTTGCAGTCATGTACTGCATTGTCACGTTGTTTGTCACCACGTATGCACGTCGTATTGAACGCAATCCATCTTCAAGTCCCGTCTATGCAGAAGAAAAAACGGCCCGCGCTTACTATCAGGACAATGTACAGAGTACTGAGACCCAGACACCGCGCAAAGCAGTCGTCTGGACAATCTTATGCCTTATGGCCATGCTGGTCATTATCCTTCTGGGACCATTCGTCAAGGCTCTGCAGACCTATTCTCTCCCTGTCATCGGTATCGCTTTTGTCGCCGCCGGGCTTGGCGCCGGGCTCCTATCCGGGCACGGAGCACGGAAAACACTCAGGACGTTCGGGATCGGCATCGGGGGAATGGCGCCGGGCATCATCCTGATCCTGATGGCGATGAGCGTCAAGCATATCGTTGCCGGCGCCGGTATCATGGATACGATCCTGCATGGTGCGGCAACAGCCATTTCGCGGACAACTCCCATTGCAGCGAGCCTGCTCATCTATGCGGTCACGCTCGGCATGAACTTCTTCATCGGTTCAGCATCGGCCAAGGCGTTCCTCATGATGCCGCTTATTGCACCGCTCGCCGATCTTGTCGGACTCACGCGTCAGATCGCCGTCACCGCCTTCTGTTTTGGCGACGGCTTCAGCAACCTGCTGTATCCGACGAACGCGGTTCTGCTCATCGGACTGGGGCTCACCTGCGTCTCCTACCCCAAGTGGTTCCGCTGGACCATCGTTCTCCAGCTGATGACGCTCCTGGTAACGGCAGGGTTTCTTGCTCTGGCTGTTTCCATTCATTTTGGACCATTCTGAGGCGGGATCATGACAACACGTATACCGACCAGCTATGCCGCTTCCCGCGAACGCTTCCGCTCACGGCTCACCGGCATCACCCGCTGTTGGCCTCAGGCCGCTATCACCAGCTATCCTGTTGCAAATCCGGATGGGGAAGACTTGAGCATCGACGTCCTCCGCGCACCGGCCACCGGAACAGCAAGACACCTGCTGCTTGTGACGACGGGCGAGCATGGCATCGAATGCTTTGCTGCATCAGCGATCCTGGATCTCGTCACGGAGCAGCTGCTGCCGACCCTGGATCCGACCAGCACTGCACTGTGCCTTGTTCACTGCATTAATCCATGGGGCATGGCGCATGAACAGCGAACCAATGCGGCCAATATCGACCTCAATCGCAATTTTGTCCTCGACTGGAACGCGATCGAGCATCACAACCCCGGCTATCACCAACTTCAGCACCTCTTCCAGCCCGCAGGTCCGATGCCGGGAGTCACCGGCGACCGGTTCCGGACCGCCACGACTGTCCTGCGCATCGCAGCGGCAGGAAAGTCAAAGCTCATCCGTCAGGCCCTTCTGGTCGGTCAGTACGATGAGCCGAAAGGACTGTACTACGGAGGAACAGACTGGCAGCCGGAGGTACGCACCATGCGGACGGTCTACAGCGAGTGTCTGCATGCAACCCCTCATCTGGTCCACATCGATCTGCACACCGGCTACGGGCCGCGCAGTCTGATGAGCGTAGTCAATTCCGGGCTCGACCCGGTCCCTTCGGCGACATGGGCGAAGCGCATCGGATACCCACGGGTCGTCGCGGCGACCAATCAGGAATTCTACCGCATCGAAGGCGACATGATCGATTATATGTACCGCACACACAGGAGCGAAGCACCGGAAACGGCCATGTACGCAACATGCTTCGAATTCGGATGCCTCGGCGATTCCACAAAAGGCGATCTGGACAGCCTGTGGTGCGCCATCGCCGGCAATCGCCTGCGGCAGTATGGCGCTGTCAGTGAAAGCGTCGCGGCACATGTCCGCAGATTCTGGAGGGAAGCATACCTTCCCTCAGACCCGGCATGGGAACGGAAAGCATGCGCTGACGGGCTTTGCGCCTTCCGCGGAATCCTGCACGACCAGGAGCTGGCCGTCTGAAAAACACCGGGGATCTTCCGGCAAACAGGCTTCAAGGCTGGACGACCTCCTCTTTTCTGCTATCATGGCAGGGATATGACTTCTTCCATGACGCTTGCTCAGATAAACCCGGTGGTTACCCTGGTTCTGATCACCTGCACCGGGATCCTGTTGCGCAGGTTCCACGTTCTGTCGCTGCAGGATGCGGAGACTCTGCGGAAAATCGTCTTCAACCTCTCCCTGCCGGCACTGATCTTCAGCAGTCTCTACAACAACACCATTCCCCTCAACGCCCTCTGGATCATCCCGGGCGTCATGATCATCCAGTCGATCGGATACCTTCTGTTCCGGCTTGCTCCAAAAGCATCCCGTGAAACAATATTCTCTGGTTTCCTGGGCAACACGGGGTTCATGGGGTTCCCCCTTACCCAGTCCATGCTCGGAGCTGCAACACTTCCCTGCTCCATCATCTACGATCAGGCACATTCATTCATGGCCGCCAGCGTGTGGCTGCACCGGAATCTGCGCCATCTGCTTAACCCGCCCCTTGCAGCTATTGTCCTGGCATTTGCTCTCAAACACGTTCCTCTCCCTGCATTTCTCCTTGATGGATGTACCATGATTGGGAATACAGCTTCTCCTCTGGCAATGCTGCTCATCGGAGTCAACTTCGAACCAGAGTTCAGCTGGCAATCGTTCCTTGCCGCCGGGATAAAACTCATGGCTGTACCGGCAGTTGCCCTGCTCCTTGCACGGATCCTGCCCATGTCCAGCACGGTCCGCGACGCGTTCCTCCTGGAAAGCGCCATGCCAACAATGGCGGTCAGCGTCGTCTATGGCGCAGAGATCGGGCTCGACATTCAGAAACTTTCCCGTAATGTCGTCGTCTGCACTCTTCTGTTTCCGCTGACCCTCTTGCTCTGGCATCTGTTCTTCTAGAGAATGCGGACAAGAATGAACAGCAGCTGCACAAAAGACTTCTATCATAGCCGGTTGAAGAGATATGCTCTCATTTTATACTACTTTCAGGACGACACACTCTGCCGTTACTCCGCTTCAACAGGAGGAGTTTCATGGGACTGACAATCCGAACAGCGCGACTTGCCGACCGCGCCCGTATCCTGGCTATCAGTGCACAGATCTGGGAAGGAGAAGATTACGTTCCGGCGGTAATCGATGAATGGCTGCGTATGCGCAATTCTGAGATCGCCGTCGCCGAGCTGAATGGAATCGTCATTGCTTTTGCCCGTCTCGTCAATCTCAGCCCTCAGTATGTCTGGCTTGAGGGGATCCGGACGGACAAGGACTCACAGGGAAAAGGCGCCGGAACGGCCATCACTGAGTATTTCGTTGAGAAAGCACTGCGGGAGGAAGCGTACCGCATGGGACTCTCCACCTATATCGATAACTACGCCAGCATTCATGTCATCGAGAAGATCTCCTTTGCCCGTCAGGCAACATTCATCCTGGCTGAAGCGCTTCCCGATTCACCGGCACGACCATCGGCCAGGAAAGCGCCCGATGTCGTCACTGTTCCTCCGGACGAGGCACAACGCCACATCCTCGCCTCCGATGTCATGACGGTAAGCTCCGGTTTCCTCTCGCAGGGATGGAAATTCTGGCCGGCTGCACGCCCCGGCATGACTGCGTGGCCTCCGCTCGCACAGGCGTTCGGCCTCAGGAACAGCGACGGCTCTCTCCGCGCCCTCCTGGCAACGTGCGTTCCTGATCACGGGCCGGATACCGTCTGCATCGATTTCGCAGACGGTGCACCGGATGAC
>CAZEWU010000004.1:0-21544 GCA_964516155.1 uncultured Caldisericota bacterium | reverse complement strand
GCCCGGAAGCAGCATTTCCTTGAGGGCGTTGCGGGTCGAGATATCGATGCAGGAAGCGTAATCTGGTTTGGCGAGTCCCTTCAGGATACCGGGGATCGTTTTGAACTGGCGGCGGACCTCGTCGACCATGAGGAGCGCTGTCTTTGCGGCGGAACCAATGGTCAGGGAAGCGATGAGGTACGGCAGACAGGTGCCCAGTAACAGGAACCCGATCGAATATGGTTCCAGGACGTTCATGGATTTCAGTCCCACGAGAGAGAAGTATGTCGAGAAGAGAACGAAGGACGTGACCGTTCCGGACGACATGGCATATGCTTTGGTCGTGGCTTTCATGGTGTTGCCGACGGAATCGAGCTGCGAAAGGGATTTGACTACCTGTTCGTGGGCGCCGGACATCTCGGCGATGCCGGAAGCGTTGTCCGTGATGGGCCCGAAAGCGTCAGCCGTCATGATGTAGCCGATGAGCAGGTCCGTCCCGATGTTGACAGAAACGACTGCCAGCAGAGAACCTCCGGAGATCCAGTATGCCAGGGCGACGGCAACGACGATCATGACGATGGAAGCCAGCGGGCTCTGAAGGCCGTTGGCGATGCCGGTGATGACGTTGAGGGCGACGCCCCGTTTGGATGCTTCGGCGATCTGGTGCACCGGCTTGCCGGATGCTCCGGCGTAGTATCTGGTGACGATGGAGGAGACGAGCGTGGTTGCTATGCCAAGGCAGGTGCCGATGAACAGTGAGAGGTCATGGACCAGCAGATGGCTGACCAGAAAGGAACCGCTGACGGCAAGGACGGTGGTAACTGCCATACCAAGGTAGAAAGCGGTCTCCGGCTGGTGCCGGTGGAACAGCTGGATCGAAAACACTCCCAGGAGAGAAGCGA
This sequence comes from uncultured Caldisericota bacterium, assembly GCA_964516155.1. Lineage (GTDB taxonomy): Bacteria > Caldisericota > Caldisericia > Cryosericales > Cryosericaceae > Cryosericum. Next base: position 20,663 of record CAZEWU010000004.1, on the reverse strand, counting down.
TAAGGCCGGCGGACTGGAGAAGGAATGGGTAGAAGAGGACCACGGCGCCATATTTGGGAGTGAGCGTCAGGGCGACGACCATACCGGTCACGATATCGTCAGAGAATGTCTGAAACAGGTCGGAGCCTCGTCCGGCGCAGTCGCCGACATTGTCGCCGACCAGGTCGGCGACAACCGCCGGGTTGCGGGGGTCGTCTTCCGGGATGTTGGCCTCCACTTTGCCGACAAGGTCCGCTCCGATATCAGCCGCTTTCGTGTAAATGCCGCCGCCGATCTGGGCGAAGAGGGCTGCCAGGCTCGCGCCGAACCCGAATCCTACGAGAGGATTGGGGTCGCGGAACAGGACATACAGGAGCGAGAGGACGACCAGGCTGAATCCTGTGATGGAAAACCCCATGATGGAGCCGCCGAACACAGCCGTGTGGAACGCCGACGACATGGACCGCGTTGCGTCGTCTGCCGTTTTCACGTTGGCACGGGTCGAGGAACTCATCCCGACGTAGGACGTGATGAGCGAGGTGAAGACGCCCAGGATGAACGTGACGGCGACCCACACGTTGAGGGTGAAGCCGAGGATGACGGCGATGACAGGCGCCACCAGCAGAATCGTTTTCAGCTGACGGGACAGATACGTCTGGACGCCGACTGCAATGTAACTGCCGATCTCACTCATTTTCGGCGACGAGACCCGTGCGGCTTTGAGCCGGAGAGCCAGGTACAATGCAGTCCCGATGCAGGTGATACCTGCAATGACGGGAATGATAAGCAATTTCATGAACTACCTCCCTGAACTTGGAATCGGAAGGATAAAAGCCTGCGACAATCCTTTCGATAACGAGATTAATACCATGCCATTATAAGAGCTGACAGCACAAGTCAACTCAAACGGCCTGAATACGAAATCCGGGAAGTTCGCTGAATCCTATTGCAGGGAAACCTCGTCTGAATCTTCATCGAAGGCGAGCAGATTTCCGAAACGCGCCCAGTTGATGAACGTCTCAAAGGTGAATTCAGGGTTCTCATTGGGAAGGAGCTGCGCCAGGCGGTTCTGTACCTCTTCGTCCAGCATGACGTTGTTATGCGCTGCCTGGACATTTGCATAGATCATCTGGAAAATACTGAGTGTCAGGATCTGCTGCTTCCACAGGACCTTCTGCTCTTCGGTGTCCATGTTCGCGAAGCGGCGCCCCATGGGCGTCAGAACGGTTCTGCGTTTTGGCGTATCTATGAAGTCGAGCATTTCTGCGGCTTTGACGATGTTGATGAGGTTGCCGAAGTCCTTTCCGAATTCATGAGCCAGAACGAAGACGTCGCCCTGTCCCCCGTGAGAATCCAGGTACTCTACAAAACTGACGACATCACTGGAAGAGACTGGTGGAAGGGGCTCGTACACAGGTTGAAGCGGCGTACTTTCGGCAGCCGGCGGAATATCGGGCAGTTCATTCGTGGTGATGATATCGTGGAGGTAGTCCACCATGGCCAGGAACTCCGGGTCGCGGTAGTCGCGCGGGCGTGCCAGTTTGTTCTGGACGATTGTCCGGATCCTGCCCGGATTGGGAGAGAAGATGACGATGCGGTCGGCCATGTAAACGACCTCTTTGATGTCGTGGCTCACCATGACGATGGAAGACGGCTGTCCACCGGCCTCATTCCAGATGTCCACGAGGTCCGTACGCAAAGATTCCGCCGTCAGGGCGTCGACGGCGCTGAAGGGCTCATCCATGAACAGCAGTTCCGGCTTGACGGCAAGACCTCGCGCAATGCCGACGCGCTGCTTCATGCCGCCGGAGATCTCCCGGGGATAGGCTTCTTCAAATCCCTCGAGCCCCACCATCTTGATCACGTCGCTGACACGTTTCGCCGCTTCTTCTGCGGGGACGCCCAGAGGGACGAGAACAGACTGGATGTTCTCGCTGACCGTCATCCACGGAAACAGGGCGAACATCTGGAACACCATCGCTATGCCCGGTGCAAGTCCGACCAGTTCTTTGCCACGGGCGAAAACCTTGCCCGATGTCGGCTGGATGAGACCTGCCAGGATCCGCAGATAAGTCGATTTTCCACATCCGGAAGGTCCGATGAGACAGATGATCTCTCCTTTGCTGATCTGCAGGCTGATATGGTCGAGAACGGTCATCTCCTTGCCGTTGGGCATCGGGAACTGCTTGGATATGTTCTCGCTGGAAAGCAGAACGGGTTGCGGCGGTATCGTTTGCGGCGTTGTTTCCATGAGTTCTCCTACTTGCTGAGGTTATACTTGGTGCTGGCGATAGCGTACAGGCGGCGCCAGAGGAATCGGTTGATGAAGACGACGGTCAGCGACATGATCAGGATAGCGGCGGCCAGTTCGCCAAAACGTGCATTGAATGCTGCGTCGTTGATAATGGAACCAATGCCCGGTGTCCGCAGCGTCTGTCCCCTGAAGGTGACGACCTCGGCGACGATACTGGCATTCCAGGCGCCTCCGCTGGCTGTGACCCAGCCGGTGACGAGATAGGGAAAGACCGAGGGAAGGTACAGAGACCACCAGCGCTGACGGCCGGTGATGTGAAAGTCGGTAGCTGCTTCTTTGAGGTCCGACGGAATGGATTGTGCTCCGGCGATGACGTTGAACAGGATGTACCATTGGGTCCCGACCATCATGAGGATGGTACTCCCGAACCCCAGGCCGACATGCAGGATCGCCAGGAACGCTATGACAAGCGGAAAGAGCATGGGAGCAGGGAAAGACGCTGCGACCTGGACGAGGGGCTGCATAACGCGCGAGAGTTTTGGCGACAATCCGATACGTAAGCCGGCCGGGAGTGTCCACAGCGTTCCCAGAATGACGGCCAGCGCTACCCGCGCAAGCGTGAGAAGGTCGTTCCCGAGGAGGGTCAGCCATTGTCTGTGAGGAACCTGGATCAGCAGACGGATGATCTGTGCCAGGATAAAAACCAGAACGAGGCTGAGAACGGCAAACAGGATCCGGGAGACGATCGTTCCCGGCTGCCTCCGTTGGCCGGTATCATGGTCCACGGTGTCGGTGGCTGCCTTCACAACAGGTCTCTTCCGTGCGAAAAGGCGGTGCAGAAACCTGATAACACCGCTCGCGACCGCACGATTGAAGGCTCCGACCCATCGGAGGATATGAGAGTGATGCAGCAGGTCGAGGAACCAGGACTGCAGCTCCTCGTCCTGCGTGCTGTCTTCGATGCGGAACTTCTGAGCCCAGACGACGAGCGGACGCCAGAGCAGCTGATCGAGTGCCACGATCATGATGATCATGCTGACGACCGCCCCGAGCATTGCCGGGATGTTTCCCTTCTCAATGGCTACCGACATGTAGGAACCGATCCCGGGAAGGCGGAAATCGCGGTTGCCGAGCTGAAATGCCTCGGTGACCATCAGGAAGAACCATCCCCCCGCCATGCTCATCATGCTGTTCCAGATGAGGCCGATGGCGGAGTAGGGAAGTTCGATGCGCATGAGACGCTGCCACCAGTTGAACCGGTAGACGGTCCCCGCCTCCTGAAGATAGGACGGCACTGATTTGAGCGAATTGTAGAAGCTGAAGGTCATATTCCACGCCTGTCCCGTGAAGATCATCAGAATAGCCGCCAGTTCAAGCCCCGTATTGCTGTGAGGAAAAAGTCCGACCAGCGCCAGGACGACGCCGGGCATGAATCCGAGGACGGGAATGCTCTGGAGAATATCCAGAACAGGGACCAGGATACGCTCTGCAAGCTTGTCTTTTGCCGCCCAGTAACCATAGACAATAGTAAACACAAAGGAAATGCAGTACGCTGCAAGCCCCCGGATCAGCGAGAAGAAGGTGTATCCCGGGAGAGACCTGAAGGAAAGGTCGATCTGCACAGTAGGGCGCAGGATACCGCCCCATTCGCGGCCGACCTGCGTCAGACCGTAGAAAACACCGAGGATGCCCAGGATGATGACGACGTCAGCCAGAACGCCGCTGTGATACAGCATCGTCATGACATTGGACTGTCCCCACACGACCGGGATGCCGGGTCGTTTCTGATGCGGTTGCGACCCCCGTTGGACGGTCTCCCTTGCAGCGTTTCCGGAATCTTCTTCCGTAAGTACCTCCCCGCCCTGTAATAATATGCTGATACTAGCACTGATCGCGGACGGGTGCAACCATGGGGCAACGCGTTCCCACGGTTTTCCGGGCGCATCGGCGTGTATGCGGGACGTCGCATGAGAAGTTGCTGTCGATACTTGACGTTCGTTATTTCCCATTTATACTGTCAAAGTTTTGAATCTGGAAAGGGGATGAACGACATATGTACATCGTCATCGTGGGTTGCGGCCGCCTGGGCGCTGAACTGGCGACGAAACTCTCCGGAGAAGGTCACGATGTTGCCGTTGTGGACTGTAACCCGGATAATTTCAGTCGGCTCAGTGACGAATTCAATGGCGTCACCGTTGAAGGTATGGGGTTTGATATCGATGTTCTGAAATCTGCCGGGATAGAGCATGCAGATGGATTTGCCGCCGTTACGGACGGCGACAATACGAACATCATGGCCGGGCAGGTCGCGAAGACTATTTTTAATGTGCCTATCGTCATTGCCCGTGTTTTTGATCCTGTCAAAGGTGAGACCTATCGTGCCCTTGGCCTCGAAACGGTCTGTCCGACGACTTCTGCGGCCAACATTATTTACAGCAAGTTCATGATCCGTGATGAAGCAAGCCATTTTATCCTTCCCGGCGGTGGCATTGAACTGGTCGAAGTCACTTTTCATCCGGATATTCCAGCAAAGACCATTCATGACCTTGAAGTCATGGATGACTTCAAGGTCATTGCTCTTACCCGTGATGGTTCGACAAGGTTTCCCAGGGATACGGATGTTCTCGCGGATCGCGATCTTCTGTTGATCGCCCTGCATGTGTCGGACGTTCGGAAGATTGGAGAGATCTTCCATACGGGGGGGAGATAGGCCTATGTATATTGTTATCGCAGGCGGAGGGAAAGTCGGTTCCTATCTTGCTCATTTGCTTGTCAAAAAGAGGCACAGCGTAGCTGTCATCGAGCGGAATGCCGCTGCTTGCGATGCTCTGTCGCAGTGGGGAAAAGCTCTTGTCATCAACGGGGACTGCTGTGACCTGTCGGCGCTCATCGATGCAGGCATCGAGAAGACCGACCGTTTTGCCGCTGTGACCGGAGATGACGCGAACAACCTGGTAGCCTGTCAGCTGGCGAAGGTGCGGTTTAACGTCCCGTTTACCACTGCACGCATCAATGATCCGCGCAATGAGGATATCTTCCACAAGTTCGGGGTGGATTTTGCACTCAACTCGACGGACATTCTTGCCACCGTCATTGAGGAAGGCATCATCGTCAACGACATGATCCCCCTGGTTTCCCTGGCAAAGGGAAAAGCAATGTTGGTTGAACTGCATATCGCAATGGATTCTCCTGTTGCAGGGAAAACGATCGGGGAGCTTACATGGCCCCGGGGATGCATCATTGTCTCTGTTCTCCACGAGAACGACATCATCTTCCCCCGCGGAGCGACATCGCTGCAGGCAGGCGATACTATCATAGGCCTTGTTGCGCCGGAAGCGGAGGAACAGTTCAGAGGAGTCTTCCGGTAATATGCGGCGCACAGAAAAGACAAGCACCAGAGGAAATCACAGTAATGTGCGGAACGATATCCTGGGCATTACGACAGAGGTCCTGTTCGTGGCCGGCATGATCGTTGTTGCATTTCTGATCAGCAAACTCTTCTTTCTGGGGCGCTAGCTTATGATCCGCAGAGTGTGGAAAGAGGATTACCGGATCATCGGGTACTACACCGGCCGCATTACGATCGGTGTAGGGCTGCTTATGCTTATTCCCATGGCGACAAGCCTTGGATTCAGAGAATGGGCGTCGGCGCTGGATTTTGCCATTTCGGTCCTGCTGGCGCTAATCGTCGGGTATGCGCTGTCCCTGGTCTGCCGTACCAGAAGTACGCCCGGACTTACTCACGCCATGGTGGCATCGGCCCTCTCGTGGCTTGTTGCTATGGTGCTGTCCGGGGTGCCGTATGCCCTGAGCGGGCACGCAAAATCGTTTCTGGATGCATGTTTCGATACGATGAGCGGGTATACGACGACCGGTATCTTTCTGCTGCAGGACCTGGATCATGTTTCACAGGGTCTGAACATGTGGCGGCATCTGCTGACCTACGTCGGAGGACAAGGCATCGTCGTCCTCGCCCTGACCTTCCTCATCGGGTCGACCGGCGGTGCGTACAAGCTCATGGTGGGCGAAGGTAAGGATGAGAAGCTGGAGCCGAACGTGCGGCATATCGCTGTACAGATCTGGCGTATCTCCCTCGTTTATCTGGTGATCGGAACGATCGTCCTCGGTGTCATCGCTATCATCGGGGGGATCAAGCCGTACCTGGCTTTCTTCCATGGCGCCTACATCTTCATGTCGGCGTGGAGCACCGGAGGATTTGCGCCATACAGCCAGAATATGCTGTACTATCACAGCAGTGCCATGGAAATCGGCAGTATGATCTTTATGATCCTCGGCTCGTTCAACTTCGCTCTTCACTATGCCGTGTGGACGGGGGACCGCAGGGAGATCCTGCGGAACGTGGAGATCGTCTCGTTCTGCATCACCGTGTTCACAACGTTCTCTCTTGTGTGCATCGCTCTTATGCAGAGAGGCGTCTACCCCAATGCCGTTGCGTTGTTCCGGCGCGGCTTCTTTCAGCTGATATCGGCGCATACGACGACGGGTCAGTCGAGTATCTATGCGCGGACGTTTGTCCGCGAGTGGGGACCCTTCGGTATGCTTGTGCTTACGATCGCCATGGCGATCGGCGCCAGTGCCGCTTCCACCGGCGGCGGCTTCAAGGGCATGCGGATGGGGATCGTCTTCCGGGGTCTGGTGACAGACGTCAAGAAGCTGCTGTCCCCGGAGCGTGCCGTCGTTACCGGACACTATCACCATATTCATGACAACACGATCACGGACGGCGTGGTCCGGAGCGCCGCCGTCATCATCGTTCTCTACGTTCTTATCTATATGGTTGGCGCAGTGGTAGGAGTGGCGTACGGATATCCTTTCACGGACGCTCTCTTTGAATCCGTCTCGGCCGGGAGCAACACGGGTCTCTCGTGCGGCATCACGCAAGCAACGATGCCGACGCTCCTCAAGATCGTCTATATTGCCGAGATGTGGATGGGACGCCTTGAATTCATGTCGGTGTTTGCCATGGTTGGCTTTATCGCGACAAGTTTCCGGAGCATGCATGGACGAAAGGCGGCGGCATGAAAAGATCCGGCGTCATTATCGGTATCCTGTTTGTGTCGCTGATCCTGGCGTCTGTTCTGCCGGTGTCCGCTGCCGAACCTCCTGTCTTGTCGACGAACGAGCTCGTTGAGAATTCATACAAGTGGGACGGCAAGACTGTGTCCTTCCGGGGCGAAGTCCTGCAGGATGTCATGAAACGCGCAGATGGAACATGGATCAACCTGTCCGACGGCAACAATACGGCCATGGGCGTCTTCGTCCCCGCGGGCGTTGCTCTGCCTCCTCTGTCCTGGACGGAAACATATCGTACGCAGGGAGACACCGTCCTCGTTACCGGGATCTTTCACCGTGCCTGTCCGCAGGACCAGGGAGAAACAGATATCCATGCCGCTTCTGTCAGGATTGTTGCGGAGGGGCACGAGAAATCAAATCCTGTTCAGTCCGGGCGGATCGTGTGGTTCTTTGTGCTCGCAGCCCTACTGGCACTGGTCCTGTGGCTCTATTACCGGACACCCCGTCACAGATCTGAAGCCTGAAGACACTGATCAAGGAACAAAGCAAGCCCCGCACTGATCACACGCACGGGGCTTGCTTTGTTCGGCCGGCTCAGGCCTGATAGGCAACAGCACCATTCACGATAGTCATCAGGACACGAGTTGAACGGATGGTCTCCGGATCTCCGGCATCAAGGATGTCCCTGGACAGAACGGTGACGTCTGCGTCCTGCCCGGGGATCAGGTTGCCGCGGCGTCCCAGCAGTCCGACGGAATTCTGGGGGGCGACCGTATATGCTGTCAGGGCATCCGGGATGCTGACGCACTGCTCTGGCTGATAGGGTTTTTCACCGGTCCGCTGGCGGAACGCAGCGAATGCGATGCCCTTGAGTGCATCCGGGTCCTCGACTGGTGCGTCAGAACCGAAATCGAGTGCCGTGCCGGCTTCCAGGAGCGAGCGGAAGGCATAGGAATACTGGTGAGGCGTTTTGAAGGCCGTTGCCAGCTTTCCGATGTCCAGGTCAAGGTGCGAGGGCTGGACTGATGCATCGATGCCAAGGTCGGCAAACCTTCCGAAGTCCTGGGGACGAAGGAATTGCGCATGCTCGATGCGGTGATGCGCATGCCCGCGCGAAACTGCGACGCCGGCCTGCTGGAAGGCATCCAGCGTTTCCTTGTTCGCACGGTCGCCGATGGCATGGATCCAGATCCAGAGCCCATGTTCATTTGCCTTGCGGAAGGAATCTGCAAGCTGATCGACGGAGGCATAGGTGTGATACCCGTAGTCGTCGACTTTTCCCGCCCATGGATTCTCCATATACGCAGTCCTGGAGCCCAGCGATCCATCAGCAAAGACTTTGATGCCTCCGATCCGCAGGAACTCCGAACCGAACCCGGAACGGACGCCCAGCGCTATGGCGGCATCGAGGTTGTCGAGACCGACGGCCTGCCAGATACGTACGCGCGGTTCGCCCTCCATGGCCGGCACAAGGGCCTGCAGTTCAGGAAAGATACCGTAGTCCATGCTGCAGCAGGAGCCGAATCCTTTGGACAGCAGGCTTGCGATGGCTTTCTGAAGGGCATTGAAGCGTTCTTCAAGGGGCGGATCCGGGATATGCGACAGCACCCATCCCTGCGCGGCGTCATGGACGATGCCGGTAGGCCCGTCGGCATCGCACGGCACAAGATCCGTTCCAAAACGGTCAGAGTTCCAGAGCCCGACGGCTTTGAGTGCGGCGGTGTTCAGCCAGAGAGAATGGTAGTCCTTGCGATTGAGGACGACCGGCGATTCCCGGTAGAGTTCATCCAGCTGCCTGCGATGTGGTTGGGAGGTCCACAGTTCTTCGTCCCAACAGTCTCCCCGGATCCAGTTCCCGTTGTCGGGTTTTCCTGCTTCACGGATACAGCGGAGAGCATCATCCAGCGAGGTAACCCCGTTGAGATTGATATGAAGGAGAGAGAAGCCATAGAGATCCAGATGCAGGTGCGAATCCATGAAGGCCGGAAAACAGGTCGCACCTGGATGTCCGGAAAAATCTACAGTCCGGGCATTCCTGTCCACCGCTGTCTGCAGGACGTTATCAGCCGCACCGATCTGCTCGATCCTGCCATTTTTCAGATACAGCGCATCACCCGTCTGCTGCCACGATCCATTCAGAAACGACATAACCCGTGTATGCAGCAAAGCCAGTTCCCCGGAATTCATCTCTCCATCTCCATTGTAAGCTCTGTGATCTCTCATGCCACAGGATGAACCAGTGCAGCAATATTCTATGGCGATGCCGTCGCTGTTCAATCCTGCCTGTCCGCCAGCTTGAGCAGGGCGGGCCAGTCGTCAATGAGGAAGGTCGGCTGATAATGGAGGAGCCCCGCGCGGCCGATATACCCGAACGTACAGCCGCATGATGCAACGCCGGCATTGTGGGCGACCAGAATATCATTTTTGGAATCGCCTATCATAAGCGTGCGATCCGGGGAGACTCCGGCATCGCGGGCGAGCCACAGAAGATTGGAAGGGTTTGGTTTGCGCAGGGCCGGCTCGCTGGGGCCGACGACATGATCAAAATACTGCAGCAACTCCAGGCGCCGGAAGATCTCAAGAGAAAGATCCTGCGGTTTGTTGGTGAGCACGGATAGTCTCTTGCCGTGTCTGCGGAGGGCGGAAAGTGTTGTGGCGCAGTCTCTGTAAGGGCGGGAAAAATCTGTACAGTGCGCTTTGTACTCAACCCGGAACTCCTCGACAAGTTGAGCGACCATGCTCGCGTCGTCTGTCCTGAAAGCGCGCGACATCATGTCGTCAAGGCCGTCTCCCACCCATGAGATAACAGTCTCCAGCGGTACGGCGGGACGACCGTGGAGCTCAAGTGCATGGTTAACCGCCTCTGCAATATCCTGGCGTGTATCGACGAGCGTACCGTCAAGATCGAACAGCAACAGATCAAACACCAGGGTGTCTCCTTTGGCTACAGCATTATGGCAATGATACTTCTCCTATATACTGTAATAAAGGACGCTGTTGCGTCCATGACGACAACTGTGAAGCAGGATGCGATGCGTATTTTAGTTTTCGGGGACGGGTGAGCGATGAAGAAGAACGGGGACTGATTTTCATGGAAACGACAATCGTAACGGACCAGAAGGGGTTTGCGGGGCTTGAGAGTCAATGGAATGTTCTTCTGACGGCCGGTGGAACCGGGACGTGTCATTCGACGTTTGAATGGCTGTTCACGTGGTGGAAGCACTTTGGCCGGGACAGACAACTGGTTCTTGTAACGACAGCCGAGGCAGGGAAGCTTGTCGGTCTGGCTCCTTTCTACAGCGAAGCGGATGCTTCCGGCAATCGGACTCTTCATTTTCTTGGAGAAGGACTCTCCGATTATGCCGATCTTATTGTTCTGCCGGAGAGACCTGATATCACGGATGCTCTGATGGCAGCTCTCCTGAAGGACCATGCTCAGTGGAGTGCTGTGGATTTTGAGGAACTGCCGGAGTGGTCGGTTCACAGCTCGTTTTACGAGCGTCTGGCTGCCGCCGGCGGTCATGCGGTCCTGCAGGGACGGACGGTACGTTGCCCCTATCTGCCCATCACTACTACCTGGGAGGATTTTTTCTCAACCATGGGTAATTCATTCCGGCATGATCTCCACAACAAACAGAACCGTTGTCTGCGGAGCGGGATCACACTTCAGTACAGCAGCAGATACACCGTCGACTCCGTTTTTCTGGATGCTGTTGTCGGTCTGTCGGCAAAAAGACAGCTGAATGACGAGCATCGCAGTCCGTTCGTGAATCATCCGGATCAGGAATTTCTTCGCGACGTTCTTCCCCTGATGGGACGGCATCATCTGCTGCGCATCGGTGAGCTGCGTAACGGCGACGCTCTTGTGTCGTTTGCACTTGCTTTCTACTGGAACGGAGTCGTCTATGACTGGAATACGCAATACGATCCGGACTACCAGCAGTATTCGGTTGGCCGTATGACCCTTGTGTCTCTCATTGAACAGACGTTTCGTGAAAAGTGTCGTGAATTTGATTTTATGCGTGGCGAAGAGGCGTACAAATTTCAGTGGACCTCGTATACTCGTAGTAACAGATTCGTCCGCAGCGCGGGAATAGAATAGCAGGGGCTGCAGGCAAACGGAAGCTGCGGGCTGCAGCGGAAGAGAGGTTATACTGATATGAGGCAAAGAGTGATCGTTGTAGGTCATAAGAATCCTGATACCGATTCTGTCTGCTCGGCATTGAGCTACGCATTCTACAAGAATCGTATGGACCCATCGCGTGTCTATCTTGCTGTACGCGGGGGCGAGCTCAATGACGAAACCAGGTTCGTTCTGCAACGGTTCGGGTTCCGCGTCCCTCCTCTTGAACGGACGCTCATGCCGCAGGTTCAGGATATCCCCCGGAAACGGCTGGTAACTGTTTCGCCGTCTACACGTGTGGGGAAGGCGGCGATCCTCATGAAGGAAAACGGGATCCATTCCCTGCCGGTGGTCGATGAGACACAGACGGTCCGGGGCGTTGTGGATGCCGTCGATATCGCCACAGTGTATGCTGATCAGCTTGAACATGCCGATACGCTGCCTTACTCGGTCGATTCGGAGATACTGATAAAACAGCTCTCGGCGCGTGCGATCATCAAGCCCGAAAGCACCCTGAAGTTGAAGGGCCGTCTGTATATCCTCATGAATTCGGGCGCGGCGCCCATCGCGGAAGCAGACGAGGTGGCCATTATCGTTTCCAACGGCATCCCTTCGCGGGAAGCCCTGGCGGCGTATCCTGCTGCATCCGCCCTGATCATAGCAGACAATGCTGTGCCGGCTGACGCTGTTTTGCCCGGCTGGCCGTCGAACCTTGCGTTGGTTATTGCAACCGCGATGACGGTGACTCAGGTTCTCCGGCTTCTCTGGTCGTCCATTCCGGTATCGGCGTTCATGGAGGGTGTTGTTCCGCTCCTCAGCATGACGGATACCCTGGAACGGGCGAAGAATGCAGTTCTCGGGTCATCTGCACGCTGTGCCGTCGTCCTGGACTCTGCGCACCACCCGGTCAATATCGTTACCCGGTCGGATCTGATCCGTTTCGCCCGCAAGAAGGTCATTCTTGTTGATCATAATGAGCGTGCGCAGGCGGTGGACGGCGTGGAAGAGGCGGACATTGTCGAGATCATCGATCACCACCGGGTCGGGGACATTTCCACCTTTCGTCCCATCTACTTCTGCAACGATCCGGTCGGGAGTACGTGTACCATCGTGGCGGAACTCTGCACGGAGAACGGCGTGTTTCTCCCGAAGGCGATCGCGGGTCTTCTTCTGTCGGGGATTCTCTCGGATACGATGAACCTGAATCTTTCGACGACGACGGCCAAAGACGTTCGAGCCGTACGCCGTCTGGCAGCCGGCATCGGCGTCGATGCCGATGCTTATGGTCTTGAGCTGCTTCAGAATGGGTCGGTGATGTTCAAAAAAGTGCCGGCTTCTGATGTTCTCATGAGAGACTTCAAAGAATTCGTCCTGTTTGATACTCGCCTTGGCGTCTCCCAGGCGGTCGTCTTTGATTTTGACCAGATCCGCGAGCGCGAGCCTGAATTCAAGAAGGCGATGAAGGAACTGCGTTTGCGCATGGGGCTGGATGCCATGGCATTCCTTGCGACTAATCCCCTGGGGCGTGCATCATACCTTATTGTCGATGGACATGCCGATGCTTTTGAGGAAGCTTTCAATGTCAAAGTCGTCGAGGGACATGTCGTCCTCGAGGGCGTCTTGTCCCGCAAGAAAGATTTTATCCCGCCCATGGCGGAAGTCCTCTCCCGTTATGCCTGATACCGGTCCCAAAAATCTGTCTGCAAACGAGGAGTGAATATGCTGGATAAAACAAGCCCCATGCCGCTGTATGCACAGCTTAAGGAAGAGCTGGCGGCACACATCAAACATGGCGATCTCTCTGTCGGAGATCAGATTCCGACCGAAAGTGAGCTCATGGAGCAGTTTGATGTCGGCCGGGCGACGGTGCGTGAAGCGGTCTCCCTCCTTGTCAATGAAGGCTACCTTGTGAAGCATCGCGGCACTGGCACGTTTGTCCGCGGGAAGCAGCCCTCGATGGGATTTGAGCCGCTGATCAGTCTGGATGCCTCGCTGCACGCCCGCGGGGTCACTCCCCACAACGTCGTTGTCCGTCAGAAGACGTTCATTCCCACCGCCGGTCTTCTTCCGCAACTACGCTGGACGGTCCCGGAACCATGTATTTACATCCGTCGTATCCGGTATGCAGAAAGCGCTCCCATTGCCGTTGAGGATTCCTGGTTCTCGCAGGAATTCCTGCATGTCTGGCAGAAATGCGATCTTACAGGATCTCTGTCCCGTATTATCATTGAGGATCTCGGCATTGAGATCGTGCGGATCGAGCAGGTGGTCGTGCCGCGCCCTTCTCTGCCGGAGGAGCGAAGGCTGCTTGAGCTCCAGGGAAGGGTACGCATTCTGCAGATGGATCGGTGGATCTACATCCGGGGACGCGATACACCCTTCTACACGCTCCGTCTTATTATCCCTACCGCGCTCTGTTCCCTGTAGTTATTTCGTTTCACCCGACTCACGACTGAACGCTCCAGGGGGTCTTGACACAGAATGGCAATCTCCTTATCTTGGACAGAAAGACATCCGGATGTCCGTATGAATGAGGTGAGGTGATGAGCAAACATTTGCAGCGTCTTCAACAGAGGTTGCAGCAGGATGTTGCACCAGAGATCTGCTGCAGCGAGACGCATGATTCCCTTCTTCTTGAGGGGACCGTTGCAGCCTGGCCGCAGGTAGTCCGTGCAGGAAAGCTGGCTGCTCACCATGGGTACAAAGGTGTTGTCAACCATCTGACTGTCAGCGGCCTCACCATTCCGCCTCCTCATGCTCCTCAACTCCGTGATGACGCTCTTGATGGTATACATGTCGATGTACTGATCATCGGCGGCGGCGTCATTGGCTGTTTTGTCGCGCGGGAGCTCACACGGCGGCAGCTGTCCGTCCTTGTCGTCGACAAAGAAGACGACGTGGCTGCTGAGACATCCTCGCGGAACGACGGCATGGTCCATCCCGGCATCGAACCTCACCCCGGAAGCAACAAGGCCCGGTTCAACGCCCGCGGCAATGCGATGTACGATACAGTGGCAGCTGAGCTGGGGGTCCCGTTCTTTCGATGCGGCACGCTCATTCTTTATCAGGAACGCTGGGAAAAGGTCCTTGGTCCGATATTGCTGGCGCGTGCACGGCAGAACGGTGTGCCCGGCGTGCGTATGCTCAGTAAAAAAGAGGCCCTGTCTCTCGAACCGTCTATGACGCATGATATCGCTGGAGCTGTGCTCATGCCCACGACGGGACTTGTTTCTCCCTACCTCCTGACTGTTGCCTGTGCGGAGAACGCTGTTCAGAATGGAGCGCGCGTTTCCCTGAATACCATGGTGACAGGCATGTCCATTGCAGGAGGAAAAATCACTGCTGTGACGACAAACCGGGGAATGGTCGTTCCTGATGTCGTCGTGAACGCCGCCGGTATTTATGCCGATACAGTCGCGGCGATGGCCGGCGATGAGTTTTTTACTATTCATCCCCGCAAGGGGGAGATCGTCATTTTTGATCGCAAGAAAGGGGATGTCATTAGTCATGTCGTCGCCGAACCGGATATTCATCAGACCAGGTCCGACACAAAGGGTGGCTGTATCTCCCGGACGGTGGACGGCAATGTCCTTATCGGGCCGAATGCTTTTGAACAGCCGTTCCGGGAGGATTACAGCACGGTGCGGGAACACATCAACCAGATGATGCGTCGCTATCTTCCACTTGTTCCTGCTATCGTACCGTCCGATCTCATCACGTATTTTGCAGGGACGCGACCGGCTACATATGAAGAGGATTTTATCATCGAGCAATCGTCGTATGTCGGGAACCTGGTCCATGCGGCGGGGATCCAGTCGCCCGGGCTTGCTTCGACGCCGGCTATTGCGGAGGAAGTCGCCAGCCTGGTTGATACCGTTCTGGCGAGGGACCGCGTGGTGCGTCCGAATGCTTCTTTTGATGGCCATCGCCGTGGAATCCCGGATCTCGCGCGTATGCCCTGGGAAGAACGCGATGCGCTCATCCGGCAGCGGCCGGATTACGGCATCATCGTCTGCAGATGCGAGGGCGTAAGCGAGGGCCAGGTCCGGGACGCGCTGCATTCTTCTGTTCCGGCGACCAGCGTCGATGCTGTTAAACGTCGTGTGCGGGCCGGCATGGGGCGATGCCAGGGTGGTTTCTGCATGCCTCAGGTCATGCGTCTCATCACAGAAGAAACCGGGACGCCGCTGGAACAGGTCACCAAGAAAGGAAACGGTTCGTGCATCCTTGCTGCAGAGACAAAGAAGGAGGAAGACCCGTCATGACCATCCTGAATGCAGATGTGGCGGTACTGGGCGCCGGTCCGGCCGGGCTTGCCGCCGGGATCGCAGCGCATAAAGCGGGAGCGGACGTCGTTCTCATCGAACGTGAAGCCAGACCGGGCGGGATCCTGAAGCAGTGTATCCACGATGGGTTCGGTCTGCTGCGCTATGGAGAGAAGCTATCAGGACCTGAGTATGTCGGACGGTTTGTTCAGGAAGCCCGCGCAGCGGACCTGCCGATATTCACCTCCACGTTTGTCTCAGGAACACGGCGTGCCGGAAAGGAGACTATCCTGATGCTGGTCAACCGTGCGGGTGTCACCGAGCTGCATGCCGGAGCTGTTGTCCTTGCGACGGGGTGCCGTGAGCGTTCGGCGCGGCAGATCATGATTCAGGGTGCGCGCCCGGCAGGCATCCTGACCGCCGGGACCGCTCAGTATTTCGTCAATATCCTCGGGTACCTTCCCTGCACGCGATGCGTTATCCTCGGGAGTGGGGACGTCGGGCTTATCATGGCGCGCCGTCTTACTCTGGAAGGAGCGGAAGTTCTGGGGGTCTTTGAGGCGAAACAGACGCCCTCGGGGCTTTCCCGGAACATTGCACAATGTCTGGACGATTTCCATATTCCGCTTCATCTGTCCCGGACTGTCACACGCATCATTGGCGAGGACCGCGTTGAGGCTGTCGAGATCGCAGAAGTAGATGAGCGGCTGCAGCCGATTCCCGGAACAGAGCAGCTGATTTCGTGCGACGGTGTGATCCTTTCGGTCGGACTGATCCCGGAAAACGAGGTGGCTGAGTCACTAGGCGTGCCGTTGGATCCGGCGACAAAGGGACCCTTCATGGATCAGACCGGACAGACTCGTGTCCCCGGGATCTTTGTCTGCGGCAACGCCGGTCACGTCAATGATCTGGTTGACTATGTTTCTGACTCGGGTGAACGTGCCGGCGCCGCCGCCGCTGCGTTTGCAGCGGACGGGCATGAACGCCGTCTTCTTCCGGTATCGGTCGATCACGGCCTGTTCCTGTATGCGGTGCCACAGGAGATCGACATGGAGGTCCCCGACCGGTCGGCGACCCTGTATTTCCGCTCCCGGGATGTCTGCGGTCCCGTGACGGTGGAACTGACGGCCGGAGATGTTGTTCTCCTCCGCCACAGGTACCTCCATCTGCGTCCTCCGGAAATGCAGCGCCTGCAGATCGATCTCCGGAAGATACCGCACGATGCGGCTTCACTGGTTCTGACGGGAACGGTCGCCTCCGTCGCAGAGGGAGTGACGCCATGAAAGAGCTGACGTGCATCGTCTGCCCGAATGGGTGCAGCCTTCATGTCGATCAGGGAGTGACGCCATGGAGCGTTTCCGGTAACCTGTGTTCACGCGGGGCCGACTTCGCATGCAGGGAATTGACGCATCCCATGCGGACGGTGTGCTCCACGGTCAGGACGGCATTTCCTTCTGTTCCGCGGCTTCCGGTGCGTACGCGGGGCGAAGTGCCTCTTGCGCGGGTCATGGATGTTATGGCGGCGATTAATCACTACACTGTTGAACGAAAGGCCTGCGCGGGAGACGTCCTTATCGAGGATGCAGCCGGTACCGGCGTTCCTGTTATTGCCACTGCGGATCTGATCGAATCGGGAAAAGGGGAGGAAGGGAATGGGGGAACAGTACGTTCTGGCAGTTGACTGTGGAACGCAGAGCGTTCGTGGATTGCTGTTTGATCAGGAAGGTCATCTCCGGGCCAAGCACAAGGTCGGATTCGAACCATATTTTTCGCAGCAGCCCGGCTATGCGGAGCATGACGCTGAAGGTTACTGGAGGGATGCCTGCACTGCTCTGAGGAAACTCGGGGAAGAAGTCCCGGAAATGTGGAAGAATATTGCTGCTGTGACCGTAACGACGCAGCGCGATACCGTTGTTCCGCTGGATGCCCACGGACATCCTCTCCGCCCGGCTATTGTCTGGCTGGATCAGCGCATGGCGCGCTGCGAACGTCCCATGAAAGCTATGGATCGCCTGCAGTTCAACGTTGTGGGGATGAGCAAGGCCGTCGAGATCACGCGGCGCAAATGCAGAGATAACTGGCTGGTGGAAAACGAGCCCGACCTGTGGGCGCGTACGCAGAAATGGTTACTTCTGTCCGGTTACTTCTGTTTCAGGCTGACGGGATGTTATGTCGATTCCGTCGCTTCGCAGATCGGGCATATCCCGTTTGATTATGCCGCCCGCAACTGGCCGCATGACGGCAGCTGGCGGTGGCGTATGTCGAGCGTCGTGCGGAAGCAGCTGCCGGATCTCGTGGAAGCGGGAGAGCGCATGGGCTCGGTGAGCGCTGATGCTGCGCGGGAGACGGGCCTTCCGGAAGGGCTGCCGGTTATTGCGGCCGGCTCCGACAAGGGTTGCGAGACGCTGGGGGTTGGATGCATGGATCTCACGAGCGTCAGTCTCAGCTTTGGGACGACGGCTACGGCGCAGACGACATCGTGCCGGTATTTTGAGCCTATCACCTTCATGCCGCCGTATCCGGCAAGCGTTAAGGGCTGTTACAACCCGGAAGTCGAGATCTTCCGTGGTTACTGGATGGTCGACTGGTTCAAGCGGGAATTTGCCGCCCGCGAGGAGATCGAGGCGGAAGAGCGCGGAGTCTCTCCCGAGACTGTTCTGGATGAAGATCTCGACCAGATACCGGCCGGGTCTCTGGGGCTTATCCTGCAACCCTATTGGGGACCGGGTCTGAAGATGCCGGAAGCAAAGGGGTCCATGATCGGATTCGGCGATGTCCATACGCGGACACACATCTACCGCGCCATCATCGAGGGGATCGGGTACGCTCTGCTGGAGGGCGTTGAGCATATCGAGCACAAGAGCGGGCAACACGTTACCAGGGTGATGGTTTCCGGCGGCGGCTCCCAGAGCGATGCTATCTGCCAGATCACGGCCGACCTGTTCAACCGGCCGGTCGTGCGCAGCGAAACGTATGAGACGTCAGGCCTTGGCGCCGCCATCAACGGCTTCGTGGGCCTGGGCGTCTACCATACGCATGAGGAGGCTGTCGGGCGCATGGTGCACTGGGAGAATACGTTCCTGCCGCGGCCGGAACAGGCGCATATCTATCATGAGCTGTACGAACATGTCTACAAGCGGATGTATACGACGCTTCAGCCGCTCTACCGGGAGATTCAGCGTATCACCGGATATCCGAGCCTGTGAGGTGAGTCATGTCAAAGAACAACGATGATTTTCAGCCGGCATGGTTTGAGGAAGCTGCTCCCGCCGGCTCGTTTCGTTCCATCCTGAAATGGGGGGATCCTCTGGCCTTCAAGCATCCCAACAGGCGCCTGTACGCGCTCATGAAGGCTGTTTTCGGCATGACGGACGAAGATTTCCGCCACCGCGAGAAAATGGGGCTGGAGCAGGTCCCGGCCGGCCTTCCGATGCAGATGAAATCAGAACAGGTCGAGGCGCTTACTGCCATCGTCGGGGCGGACAACGTCCGCACGGATGGTTATTCCCGCCTGCAGGTCGCATACGGCAAGACGATGATCGATCTCATGCGGCTGCGGGAAGGGATCATCGAGAATGTGCCGGATCTTGTTTTGCATCCAAGATCTGCTGAAGATGTCAAGGCGATCGTTCGCTACTGCAATGAACACCATGTGCCTATCTATGTGTATGGCGGAGGATCCTCGGTAACCAGAGGCGTCGAGGCAATGCGCGGCGGGGTTACGCTGGATATGCGCGTCCACATGAACAAGATTCTTCGGTTCAACGAGGTCAATCACACCGTGACGGTTCAACCCGGCCTCCTCGGCCCGGCGCTGGAGAAGGCGCTGAATGAAGCTCCAGAGAGGTTTGGAGCAACGCGGCGGTATACCTGTGGACATTTTCCTCAGTCTTTTGAATACTCGGCAGTGGGCGGATGGGTCGTGACCCGCGGGGCGGGACAGAACTCAACGTACTTCGGCAAGATCGAGGACCTCGTTGTCTGCCAGGAGTATGTGACGCCGGCCGGCACCCTGCGGACCGGTGAGTATCCTGCTGCTGCAACCGGGCCCTCCATCGATCAGATCATGATGGGCAGCGAAGGAACGTTCGGCGTCCTCACCGAGGTCACACTGCGCGTTTTTCACTACATGCCGGAGAATCAGCGCCGGTTCAGCTACATCTTCCGGACCTGGCAGGAGGCCTGTGCTGCTGCACGGGAGATCATGCAGGGCCAGTTTGGATTTCCCTCGGTGTTCCGCCTCTCGGATCCTGAGGAGACGGATGTCGCTCTCAAACTGTACGGCGTTGAAGGAACGGTTATCGACAAACTAATGTCCGCTCGTGGGTACAAGCCTATGGAACGATGTCTTATGCTGGGGTTTACTGACGGAGAATCGGCGTTTACCCATGTTGTCGCCCGCAATATCGCTCATATCTGCCGGCAGCATGGCGCCATGTCGACTACAGGCCTCGTGACGAAGGGCTGGGAGAAGGGGCGGTTCCGCGATCCGTATATGCGGGAGGATCTTCAGGATTATGGCATCATGACGGATACGCTGGAGTGTTCCGTCAACTGGGAGATGCTGGAACACGTCTATGAGAGTGTCCGCGCATTCTGTCACAGCAGACCGGCGACGATCTGCACGACGCATATGAGCCATTTTTATCCCCAGGGGTGTAACCTTTACTTCATTTTCATTGCCCGTATCGATGATATCGCGGAATACCTGGCATATCAGCAGGGGATCCTGGATGCTATTCAGAAATCGGGAGCGGCCATGAGCCATCACCACGGCATCGGAAAAATGACGGCGCCGTGGCTGGAAGCCCAGATCGGGACGCCGGCCATGGATGTCTATCGCGTCCTGAAGAAGCACTTTGATCCAAACGGGATCATGAACCCGGGCGGAACTCTGGGGCTGGACCTTCCTCCGGAACAGCGGCGTGATCTGCTGAAGGACTAGCTGCAGAGACTCACAGGAGACCCAGGCGCTATTCCCACTCTATGGTGGAGGGTGGCTTTGACG
>CAZEWU010000003.1:10778-22262 GCA_964516155.1 uncultured Caldisericota bacterium | reverse complement strand
AACTGCATCGACTGGTACCCGCGAACTCCCGAGAATGGTACCGCCAAGAGGCAGAATCCCCGAAACAGTCTTCTTGTTCATAATGTCGATATTGTCATGAACAAGTCCCTCGAACCCGTCACGGACCATCAGGACCTCATATCCGTGTTCAAAGGAAGACCGCGCGACAGCGCGGATAGCGGCATTCATTCCCGGGGCATCAGCTCCGGCAGTCATAACTGCAACGCGTCTCATATAGAGTTCTCCCTTTTACATTAATTACTACCGGCTGACGCCCGTGAACCGAAACCCCTGTACCCGTATAGCCGGGAGCATCATGGCGCCAATTCCATAGGATGACGCAAGCAGGGCGCGATTCTGGCTCACTTCGCTGGTATGAAGAAACATTTCGACAAGTCCCTGCATAAATCTCAAGTTCTTGAGGCCGTATACTTTGCGCCCATGTTCGATGAGATACGTTCCATCTCTGGTCGTGCCTGTCACAACGACCTGCCGTGGTTCAACAATGCTCCCATACCAGAATCGCGAAACATAGATGCCATGTTCCACGTGCGATACCATTGCTTCCTCAGTGCTTTCACCGGGCGCCATAAACATATGCAGAGGATATGGCCCCATGTCGTTCGGTTGTTGCAGCGAATGACCCGTTGTCTTTCTACCGGCTTTGGCAGCATAGTAGGAATCATAGACCACGCCGCCCGCTTTCCCGGCAGTCAGGAACTCCACCCGTTGTTTGGGCATCCCCTCAAAATCAAAAGGAAACGGCAATCCGGCAGGATCAGTCCCGTCGTCATAAAGGCTGACAACAGGAGCAACCAGCTGCTCGCCCCGGTGTCCTTCCAGGAAGCAGGTGTGCTCTTCAACGCTCCTGGCTGAGAACGATTCGCCCATCAGGCCCATAAGCTCTTCCATCGCGAAGGGGCTCAGCACAACCTCATAAACTCCGGGCTCGATCTCAGATGGATGGCGGGTCTCCAGCGCCGTTCTGACGGCACGCTCGCCGACAGCTTCAGGATCGATATCCTCTGCATCTGCAGAAGCGGCATATCCGTAGCCCGAGCTGTCGTCACTCATAACGACCGCCTTGAGCGCTGCGACCGTTGCCTGGTCATGAACATCTACACCGGTCGAGCTCAGGACAGCAAGCTCGGTGTTCTGGATCTGATAAGTTCCGGCAGCCCGCAGGCCTGCCCGTTCTGAACGTTCAATGATCTTCTTTACCGCCAGAACGCGTTCCCCCGGCTGCAATGAAGCCGCCGAAGAGACTCGCCCTTCGACTGTTCCCTGTGCTCCCGCCGAAGTAGAAGCGAACGGTGCCGGGAGTCCCGGAAAATCTGGATCGTCCGGCATGAGCCGGGCAGCCTGCTCCGCCTTCTGAACGGCGAATGCCAATCCATCTTTCGTCAGATCGGTCGTTGAAGCGCTTCCCACCTTCTTGCCAACAACAGCACGAACCGAGACCTGAGCGGTATGCTCGGCAACATTCTGGTGGATAATATTCTCTGCATACCACGTCAGTGCATTATTGGAGATCGCGGCGACCAGTTCCGTCTGATCCGCCTCGGAGGACTGCAAAGCATCCTGCATCATATCCCGTACCTGTTCACTATTCATGGAACACCCCCACCTGGACATGACGGAACCGTGCCGGTGCTGTTCCATGGGAAACGTGTGCTACCTGCATCGGCTCGCCTTTGCCACAGTTATCGACACCCCAGACATGGTACAGGTCCGGGTTGCCGACCCCGTCACAGGAACGCCAGAAATCATAGGTCATGCCGGTATACGTCGGGTTCTTGATCATGTCCTGAAGCCTGCCGTTCCGGATCTCCCACCCGACCTCACTGCCAAACTGAAAGTTAAGCCGACGGTCATCAATTGACCAGCTTTTGATGCCGTCGACATAAATACCATCCTCTACGCCGCCGATGAGCTGATCAAACGTCAGGTCACCGGGTTCCAGATTGATGCTGACCATTCGCACAATGGGACAGCGCGCAAATCCATCCGCGCGCATAGCTCCCATGGGTTCCTCACCCACAACCGATGCAAGCTCACGGGAATTGAGATAATGTTCGAAGATACCCTTCCGTACCAGATAGACCTTCCGGCCGCGCACCCCTTCGTCATCATAGACAAGGCCACCCAAGGCATGAGGAATCGTAGGGTCCGCAGTGATGTTCACGTATTCTGAGCCATAGCGGAAGGAACCTTTCTTCTCCGGCGTCAGGAATGAGGTCCCCGCAAAAGAGGCTTCGTATCCCAGAACGCGATCCAGTTCACAGGGATGTCCGCACGATTCATGCACCTGTAATGCCAGCTGCTGTCCTCCGACAACCAGATCCTTGATCCCTGCAGGACACGGCTTGGCAGAAAGAAGCGCAAGAGACTCACGGGCAGTCGGTTCAGCATGCTCGACCAGATTCATGGCATTCACGAACTCCCAGCCGGACTGCGCATTGTCCCCTGAGAACGACATAGGGTAAGTACGGATCTGGACTTCTCCGGTATCACTTGCTGCCACAGCACTGAGACCCGCTCCGCTCTCGACACGATCCTGGACGATATAAGACCCTTCGGAGGAAGCAAAGATCTTCCTCTCCTTGACAAACTGCATCTGCCCCCGTGCCACAACAATACCGGGGAGCATCATGGCGCGACTTGCCTCGATGAGTATCCTGACTTTGTCTGCATCAGAGACCGAAAATGGGTCCGTCTCAGCCTGGTCGGGCACCATGTCCTGACATGCCGCAACAGGGGAAAGAACAACGTCCTGCTTCTTCGCAAGAGCGCTGGCATGAGCGATGCCCACTGCCTCTTCCACGATACGATCAGCCTCGGTATCCGTAACGACAGACGAAGACGAAAATCCCCAGGCCCCGTCGGCGATGACCCGGACGCCGAAACCACGCTGGTGAGCATGCGCCAGGGCGCGAGGCATGCCGTTTACAACAGAGATATCTTCACGTTCCATATCAACGAGACGACAGTCACAGTAGGTTGCGTTGAGGCGTTGTGCTGCCGCAATGACACGTTCAGAGAATCTGTCCACCGCTGATCACCTCCATAATTAATACAGCCAGTATAAGGAAGCACTCATCGAACGCAATGGCAGGGAGAAACAGGGGCATCGCCCCTTCTTCTTTGCCAAACCATATGTTCAGGCTAGAATTGTCATGGTGATCATATGAAGAAAAAGACTCAACTGCAACGTCTCCGACACATGGCCGCACAACATTGGCGCTTGTTTGCCACTGGTGCTGCCGTTGTCCTTCTGATCTGTCTGGCCGTCGCCTGGAGCGCACGGGCCCGTCGTACGGCTCTGCGCGTCTGCACAAAATTCACGACAGCGACATACCCTGTCGCGGTCGCAGGTACAAAGGAGCGGGGATATGTTCTTACCGCCGGAGGCGGGCTCTTTACATTGTCCTCCTGGACAGACCGGAACACGGGAATCGTCCTGCCGGATCATCCGACATCGATGGTACTCTCTGCATCAGGAAAATATCTGCTGGTCGCAGGAGAGCGGCTGACGTTTCTGGACACCAGCCTGCGTATCAAATGGTCACGCAAGACAACCGTCTCCAGCGTTGTTGAACACTGTCTGTTCACGTCGGACGGAAAAGTCGCGGCCGTTTACTCCTTCCTCAGCGATCAGTCCAGACAGTATGCGCTGTACGATCTTGCAGGAAATTATCTGAGCGGGTTCAAGGTCCCGGACTTCGGCCATGGGACTCAGGCGGCCCTTGCCCGTAACGGCAACCTTATCCTCACAGTTGCAGAAGGAAAGGTCTACACTGTCTCGCGTTCTGGAGCTGTCATCGCAAAGTTCGCTGTTCCCAACGCAGGCCAGAAACTTGGCGGGTTGATAACCGTTGTTAATGCCGATGGAAGCCGTATTCTGGCCGGATACAGTTTTGCTGTTTCCGGCACTGCTGAATCGTTGCCCCGGTACCTGTTTGACCAGAAGGGAACGAAGATCTCCCAGTTTTCTGTCCCATCCGACAGTACCGGCCTTGAAAGCCTTGGCGATTCTTTCCTTGCCTACGGAAAGAAAGCCTGGTTCATCAATGCAGCCGGCAAGGTCATCCTTTCGACCTCCAAGCTGAATTTTAACATCATTGACGCTGCCGTGGCGCCAGGTCAGCTGGCGCTTCTCTTCCAGGAGCAGACGACCTCGCAGACTGCCGTGTATTTCCTCGGTATCTATGATTTCATGGCACATGCGCTTATACGGCAATGGAGTACCGCCGGCAGTGAAGAACCAAGAGTGTTTCAGTTTCCCGGAACGCGGTCGGTTCTTACGCTCGACAGCAGTCTCCTCATTCTCTGCCCGTGACAGAGCAACGACGATGACACGTGACGAAGCGCGCAATCGTATCAGCAAGCTGAGAGCAACGATTGAACGTCACAACTACGAATACTATGTCCTCGATGCTCCCGTTGTAGCGGACAGAGCATTTGACGAGCTCATGAACGAGCTCAAGGCGCTGGAACATCAGTTTCCCGAGCTCATTACCTCCGATTCTCCAACGCAGCGTGTCGGAGGAGCACCCCTCTCGGGCTTTACAACCGTGCATCATGACATCCCTATGCTCAGTCTGAGCAACATGTTCACAGCTGAAGATATTACAGCATTCGATGCGCGCGTGTGCCGTGCACTGGGTCGCACGGAACCGGTCGAATATCTTGCTGAGATCAAAATGGACGGTCTCGCTATTTCGTTGCGCTATGAAGACGGCATCTTCGTGGAAGGATCGACCCGCGGCGACGGCGTGACCGGAGAAGACGTCACCGCCAACATACGCACTATCCGTTCCATTCCCATGAACCTCGGAAGTATCGGTACCCGTATCCCCCATCTTGTTGAGATCCGGGGGGAAATCGTTATGTTCAAGCGTGACTTTGAGAACCTCAACAGTGCTCGCGCCGACGCCGGCGATCCTCTCTTTGCCAACCCGCGCAATGCGGCTGCGGGGACCCTGCGTCAGCTTGACTCCCATATCACTGCGACACGCCCGCTGCACATGATCGCTTATGCATTAGGCGCCACGTCTGATGATCTCATCCTGCCAACGCAGAAAAGTCTGCTTGACTGGATAGCAAGCGTTGGCTTTCGCGTCTCACCGTTCCTGCGGCTGGTGCACACTCCCTCGGAAATGTGTGCGGTCGCCCGGGAATTGACGGCGATGCGGGACGGACTTCCCTTCGCTGCCGACGGCATCGTGTTCAAGATCAACGAGATCGCCCTGCAGCACACCCTTGGCCAGACTGCCAAAGAACCTCGATGGGCCTCGGCCTGGAAATTTCCGCCCGAAGAAAAAGAAACGCGCCTCGAGAACATTATCATTTCAATAGGCCGTACCGGCGTCGCGACGCCGGTTGCCGTTCTTTCTCCGGTCGAGGTCGATGGATCCGTCGTCGCACGGGCGACCCTTCATAATGAAGATGAAGTCAAGCGTCTGGGAGTCCTTATCGGGGATACCGTCATTGTACGCAAGGCCGGTTCGGTTATCCCGGAAATCGTCGGTCCCGTGGCCGCAAAACGGACAGGAACGGAACGCCCGTTCGTCATGCCGGACGTATGTCCTGTCTGTGGATCGCGGCTTGTGCGTATTCAAGACGAGGCGGCGACAAAATGCGTGAACGCCTCCTGCCCGGCGCAGGTCCGTGAGCGCCTGCTTCATTGGTGCTCTAAGGATGCCATGGATATTCAGGGGCTTGGCGATGCCGTCATTGACCAGCTTGTTACAGCAGACCTCGCCCGCGACGCCGCAGATCTGTATGACCTCACCCGGGAAAAACTCCTGCAGCTCGACCGTATGGGAAACCTGCTGGCTCAGAAGCTGCTGCTTCATCTTGAAGAAAGCAAAAGCAAGGGGTTAGCCCGCGTCCTCTTTGCATTGGGAATCCCGCAGGTCGGACAGGTCGCCGCACGGGATCTTGCACAGGCATTTCGCAGTATCGATGCGCTCGCAGCCGCTGATGAAGAGACCATCACTGATATCTATGGAATCGGCGACAAGACTGCCGAGAATATCACTGCATTTTTTGGAGAAGATCGCAACCGGAAGCTGATCGAACGTCTGAAAAGATCAGGCATTACGATGGAAATGTTAGCGGCACAATCTGCGCAGGGTCCCCTGCGGGGCAGGGTCTTTGTCTTTACGGGAGAGCTTGCCTCCATGCCGCGCAGCAAGGCACAGGAGCTGGTCCGCTCTCTTGGCGCCGACGTATCCGAAACGGTTTCGCGCAAAGCAACGACCGTTGTCGCTGGCTCTGCAGCGGGCAGCAAGCTGGCCAAAGCACGTCAGCTGGGACTTGAGATCCTGGATGAAGAGCAATTCCTCGCTCTTGTCAGCAGAACGAACGGCTAGAAAAAGCTAAGGAGGAAGAATGAAGCAGATCATTGACAAGGAAACATTGCAGCATATTGCATCCCTTGCGCGTCTTGAAATCGCACCCGGGGAAGAAACCCAGCTACTAAGCGACCTTGAGAAGATCCTTGCGTATGTTGCACAGCTCGGCAGCGTTGACACCTCTGCCGCTCTGCCGGCGCATGCTGTCATGAATGAATTGCGGTCCGATAAACCGCAGGAAGGGTTAACGCGGGAGCAGGGACTGGGCCAGGCGCCGGCCGCCAAGAACGGTTTTGTCGTTGTTCAGAATGTCATGGGAGGCGACGATGAAGAATAGTCTTCCAACAACAATCGCCGCATACCGCACCGCCGTACGCTCTCATG
The DNA here is from genome assembly GCA_964516155.1 of uncultured Caldisericota bacterium. Classification (GTDB taxonomy): domain Bacteria; phylum Caldisericota; class Caldisericia; order Cryosericales; family Cryosericaceae; genus Cryosericum. The sequence goes on along the minus strand of CAZEWU010000003.1, from coordinate 15,519 downwards.
AACTGAGCCCGGCCGAATTCCTGCAGGAACTGCGCCGCCGGACGGAACACGATGATCCAAAAATCAAAGCCTTCCTGCATACGCGGTTCGATGCAGCGCTGCCTGAAGCAACATCCGCTGATCCGGTCTCGCTCCTGGCTGGTGCTCCGATCGCTGTCAAAGATAACATCATGCTGTCCGGTGAACTGTGCACCTGCGGCTCCCGGATGCTGGAACAGTATACAGCTCCATATTCAGCAACAGCCGTCCAGTCGCTACGGTCGGCAGGAGCCGTCATCCCGGGAAAGACAAACCTGGATGAATTTGCCATGGGTTCCTCCACAGAGAACTCCGCTTTCTTCCCCACCCACAATCCGGCAGACCCCACGCGGGTCCCCGGAGGTTCCAGCGGCGGTTCCGCTGCCGCTGTCGCGGCCGGATTCGTTCTGGGCGCCATCGGTTCGGACACCGGTGGATCCGTTCGCCAGCCGGGAGCATTCTGCGGTGTCGTCGGTTTCAAACCAACCTACGGACTCATTTCACGGTACGGCCTTGTGGCCTTCGCCTCCAGTCTGGATCACATTGGACCATTGACGCGCACCGTCCGCGATGCCGCGATCATGATGAACGCCCTGGCTGCCTATGATCCGCGGGATGCTACCAGCGTTCGCCGTCCATCTGTCGACTTTGAAGCATCCCTGCAGCCATCCCTTGCCGGCAAACGTATCGGCATGATCCGTGAGCTTGCGGCACTGGACACCGAACCTGAGATCGCCGCCGCAATGGAGCAGGCCCGCGCCGCCGCCGAAGCAAGCGGAGCATCCATCGTCGATGTGAGCATCCCACACATCCTGCAGTCGCTGGCCGCCTATTACATCATTGCTCCTGCAGAGTGCTCCGCCAATCTTGGCCGGTATGACGGCGTCCGTTACGGAACGCATGTCGGCGGACGTGACCTGACCGAAGCGTACAGCAAGACCCGGGATGCCGGGTTCGGAGCAGAAGTCAAGCGTCGTATCCTCGTCGGTACATTCGTTCTCTCCGCTGGCTACTATGACGCCTACTATCGTAAAGCAACCGACGTCCGGCAGATCATTGCCAGTGAATTCGACGCTGCCTTTGCCTCCGTCGACGCGCTTCTTACGCCGACAACACCGACGACTGCATTCAAGATCGGCGCAATAACTGATCCCCTGGAAATGTACAAGGCTGACATTTTCACGATACCGGCCAATCTGGCGGGCATTCCGGCCATTTCTTTCCCCGCTGGAACGGATCATGCGGGACTGCCTGTCGGGTTGCAGCTCATCGGGCCCCGCTGGGGGGATGCCGACCTCCTTTCGTCAGCGAATATCCTGTTTACAGCACTTGGAGGAGAATCATGACAGCTACGATCGGTCTTGAGATCCATGTTCAGCTTGCAACGCGCACAAAAATGTTCTGCAGCTGCAGCATGGCATTCGGTGATGAGCCCAACACACATGTATGTCCTGTCTGCCTTGGACTTCCGGGAGCCCTGCCTACGTTAAACGCCGAGGCGGTTCACCTCGCAACCAGGCTTGCTATGGCTCTTGGCTGCACTATCCACGAAATCTCGGAGTTCAGCCGTAAGAACTACTTTTACCCCGATCTGCCCAAATCATATCAGATCACACAATTTGACCATCCCATCGCGACCGGCGGTTTCCTCCCGATCACGACGGAGCGCGGGACCCGGAATATCCGGCTGACCCGGGCTCACATTGAGGAAGACGCAGGAAAATCATTGCACGCAGCCGATATCACCCAGGGCGGCGAGACACTCGTTGACTTCAACCGATGTGGTGCCCCGCTCATCGAGATCGTAAGCGAACCAGATATGCAGAGCGGAGACGAAGCCTATGAGTTCCTGCGTAATCTCCGCCGTCTCGTCCGCTGGCTCGGCGTTTCGTCGGGAGATATGGAGAAAGGGGCCATGCGCTGTGACGTCAACGTCTCCGTCAGCCCTGACCCGAACCATCGTGGAACCAAGGTAGAGATCAAAAATCTCAACAGTTTCCGCAGTGTCAAGCGCGCCATTGACTATGAAGAGCAGCGCCAGACCGAATGCCTGGCGAATGGGACACCGATTGTCAGTGAAACGCGCCATTTCGACGAGGCACAGGGCACAACGGCTTCCATGCGGAGCAAAGAAGCCAGTAACGACTACCGGTATTTTCCTGAACCAGATCTTCCACTCCTCCGCCTGGACCAGGCAGAGCTGGCAGATGAACGGGCGGCGATGCCTGAGATGCCCTGGGACATGCAGGCACGGTTTGAAAAGGAACTCGGCCTTCCTGCCTACGATGCCGCTTTCCTGACCGAGGAACGCACCACCGCTGACTTCTTCCAGCAGACGATCAAACTCTATGCCAACCCGAAGAAGGCTGCAGGATATATTGCAACGGAGGTCGCCAAAATTCTTAATGAACGCGGAACGACACTCGCTGAAACGAAACTGACCCCTGAATCCCTGGCGGAATTGCTGCATCTGGTAGAAAAGGGAGCCATCAGCAACACAGCATCCAAGGATGTCCTGCCGCTTCTTGCAGATACAAATATTACCCCTGCAGAAGCTGTCAGAAAACTCGGCCTGGAACAGGTATCCGACACATCGGCGCTTGAAGACCTCGCACGACAGGTCATTGCTGAGAACCCGACGCAGGTTCAGCAATTCCGGGACGGCAAGCAGGCGGTCCTCGGCTTCCTGGTCGGGCAGCTGATGAAAAAGAGTAAAGGCAAGGCCAACCCCAAGCTTGCCGGCGATACGCTGCGTTCTCTGCTTACCCCGTAAGGCGACACAACAGACGACTAATGCTAACACCTCCGGCAATGGAGGAAAAGAATCCGGCAACCTGGCCTGCAGGGAAGAAAGCGGGTAATGAAACTCCCCGTGTGAAGCAAACTCACACGGGGAGTTTCATTTTCTCCATCTGACATGTCACTGAAAGCAGGAGAAAAAAACTTTACCGACGCGCTGCTTTCCGGACCATCAACTGTTCAGGATAGCATCAATGGCTTTCGTGACTGTTCCATCAAGAGTCACATCGATGGCCCGGGCATTTTCTTCGATCTGTTCAGGTCGCGATGCTCCGGTGATGACGCTGCTTATTTCTTTATGCTGGAGGATCCAGGCCAACGCCATCTGCGCAACAGTCATGTCGCTCTCCGACGCTACCCTTGAAAGCCTCTCGACTTTGTCAATGTTTTCTTCGGTAAGATAGCGCTGGACAAAGTGCCCGACCCTGGGATCTGCCGCTCTACTTCCTCTGGGTATTTCCTGGCCTTTTTTGTACTTGCCTGTTAAAACTCCCTCAGCCAGTGGGCTGAATACTGCGATTCCCAATCCTTCCCTGGCGCAGATCGGCATGACTTCTTTTTCTATGTACCTGTTGAGCATATTGTACACGGGCTGGTTGATAGCAATGGGATTCAGTCTCAGCTTTTCTGCCGCGTTCTGGCCATCCAGAATCTGAACGGCACTCCATTCGCTGACCCCTGCATACAAGACCTTCCCCTGATGAATCAGGTCGTCCAAAGCTCTCATGACTTCATCCACCGGTGTCTCAGGATCATATCTGTGACAATAGAAGATATCAACATAATCAGTATCCAGACGCTTCAGGCTGGCGTTGCACTGCTCCATGATGTGCTTTCTGGACAACCCCCTGTCATTGGGGCCATCGCCCACAGGCCAGAAAGTCTTGGTCGCCAGCACGTAAGAAGACCGGGGGAAATCTTTCAGAGATTTTGCAAGGACTTCCTCCGCCGCACCGGGGTGCGTTTGTCCATTGCCATACACATCGGCTGTATCAAAGTAGTTAACTCCCAGATCATAGGCCTTCTTCACGCATGCATCCGCCTGCTCCTGCCCATAGGAGCCGCCATATGTCAGCCAGCTTCCCAGGGCCATTTCGCTCACCTTAAGGCCGTAACGGCCGATCTTCCGGTACTTCATAACATGCTCCTTTCACTATGGCAGGATGTCATCTCTCCTGCACAAATCGGTCCATGCACTACAGAAATTCAATGCCGAAATCGCTCAGCAACAGAGTATTATCCAGCTCGATCTCACGTTTTACCGCAAGCAGCGTCGTATTGCAATGGGCCTTGTCATTGTTGACGGCGACAACGGCAATCGCAGCACGGTCACGCCGGTCGCGATCACCGATCTCGGCAACCGAAACGTTGAAGGAGCGACGCAGGCGATTAAACAGCGACAGCAGGACCGACCGTTTATTCTTGAGAGAATAGCTCTCCGGAACGATCAGGTCGAGGACCAGCAGGCCCACCGCCATGGACGGCGGTTCATCAGGACGGGCGAGGAGACGTTTCATCGCTGTCAAGCTTCAGCGAAACAACTTTGGAGACACCGCTCTCCTGCATCGTCACACCGTACAGGACATCAGCGGCCAGCATTGTCTCACGGTTGTGCGTAACGACAAGGAATTGCCCGTTCTTTTCCTCGCGCAGCAACCGGGCAAACCGGTAGACATTATTCTCATCCAGGGAACTGTCGACCTCGTCCAGCAGATAGAACAGGCTGGGGCGCGCCTTGAAAAGCGCAAACTGGAGGGCTGTGGCCGTCAGGGCCTTTTCACCGCCGGACAAAAGCTCGAGCGGCTGCCGCCGTTTGCCCGGAAGGATCACGTCGATATCGATGCCCGTCAGTTCTCCGTTTTCCTGACGGATGAGGTGCGCTTCCCCTCCCTCAAAAATCTTGACGAAATTCTCCTGAAACGCT
>CAZEWU010000003.1:0-10768 GCA_964516155.1 uncultured Caldisericota bacterium | reverse complement strand
AAACAACGTGGACGCACGTTTGTCGAGATCGTCCAGCAGAGCCAGAAGCTTTGACCGCGACCCGGTCAGGTCGTTGTTCTGCCCGTTGAGACGGTCAATACGCGCTTTCAGCTCCTCGCTCTCGTGGATGCTCGCCATGTTGACCGGCTCAAGAGCGGTCATGGCCTTCCGTACGTGGTCCAGCTCTGTCTGCATCTGCTCAAGCGGCATGACTGGCTCGGTGCGCTCTGCCAGCTGCGCAAAATCATCCCGGGCGGTAAACTGCTCAAGTTTTCCCTTGTTCTCGGCAAGAAGGACTTCCAGTTCGCGGATGCGGCCTTCCAGACGGGTCCTGCTGGCCTTGACACCTTCCGTCTCCGCCAGAACGACGCTGAGCTGTTCATCTTTCCGCCGCTTGTCCAGTTCCAGGTGATCAATCTCCGCCTGGAAAACGGTAAGGCCGTTGGATTTCTCCTTGAACTGAGTATCCAGAACGCCGACGCGCTGTTCAAGAGCATTACGTTCACCATGAACGCGCGTCAGGGAATCCTGGGAGGATTTGATCTCTGTCGCCAGACTGGATAACTGGTCTTCATATGCCATTTTCTTCTCAAGAAGAGCCTGAAGACGCCCCGAGATCGAGTTTTTCCTGATCTGCAGCGTCTGTACTCTGTCTTTGCCTGCCAGCAGCTCGGATTCAGTCTTCTGACGGGCTCTGTCGGCCGCCTCCTGAGTAATGTGAGCTTTGGAAAGAGCGCTGCGCCGTTCCGACAGGGTTTCACGCAACGGGTTCAGTTCCGTCTCCAATTCAGCGATACGGCGCCTGGCCGCCTCCATCCGTTCTTCCTGCTCGCGCTGCACCGCCTGGCGACGTTCCTCATTCACGATCAGTGACTGAAGGTGCTCCTGAAGCTGCTTCACTGTGGATTCAGCCTGCCGGATATTGTCATCCAACGCGTGGCGTTCACGCTGGGCTGCAGCGACCGCCGCCGCCTGTTCATCCGCCCTGCGCGCAGCATCCTGCGCCTCGGCCTCAAGGCGCGTCAGTTCGCTGGAATCCTTTCCGGAGAACGATCGTTCTATGGATCCCCGGAGAGGACGCACAACAAGAGCGGCATCAACAACAAACCCATCCTCGCAGTAGATGCGGTAAAAAGTATGAGGATGTTCATGAGCAAACGTAAGACCCTCCTCGAGAGAAGGCGCCACAAACAGCCAGCGCATCAGTTCACGAACCGCAGCAGGTGCAGTTTTTCTGCATTGAACAAGCGCGACAACACTCCGGACGACTGCATTCCCTGAAGCCGCCTCCGCTTCCGTATCCGCATAACGGACGGCCAGGACGGGACGCTCTGAGCCGCGGACATACGATTTCAGATGCAGAGCCTCGACATCGCTCAGCTCGACGGCAAGCTCATCACGCAACAGCTGCAGCAGAAGCGGTCTCTGTGCGCCAAGGTCAACAGCATCAAGAACGCGCGGGACAGCAAGACCATCCCGGATCTTGCGCTCAAGACTTTCCATGAACAGACCCGCATTCTTGAGAGAAGTACGGTAGGCGTCAGCTGCCACGGTCTTCTCCCGCTTCTCCGCCGCCAGGTGCGAGTGTCCCTGCTCAAGGAGTGCAAGTTTCCGGGCCGCTTCTCCGGAAGCCGTGCGCATTCCGGTCAGCGACTGTTCCAGCAGATTCAGCTTTTCCCGCACGGCATCAGGCTGCTCCCCGGCCGGTGTGGATTGTTCGGGAGACGAATGCTGGCCTGTAGTGACCAGAGCGCGTTTTTCATCAAGCTCGAACTGCAGCGGGTTGAAACGGTTGAACAGCTGCCGGACCTCGTTTTCCAGCTGCAGGACAGTGGCCTGCGCCTGCGCCAGGTCCTTGCGGCGCTCCTCGATACCGCGCGTCAGGTCATCATATGCATGCTGTTCCTTTGTAAGTTCGACTCCGGCCGAACCCTCCTGGCTCCGCAACTGTTCAATGGCCGTGTTCGTTTCACTTGCAAGTCTGGTCGTCTGCAGTCTGCTTGCATCCAGGTCCTGGGCCTGCCGCCCGAGACGCGTTTCTTCAGCAGCAAGGTACTTTGCCTTTTCTCGTATCGATACAAGTTCCTTCTCCAGACGGTGAAGGTCCTCACGAGCCTCTGTAAGAGCAGCGCTCTTCTCCCGCAGGCCGGCGTTCAATGTCCGCTGTTCCGCCTGCAGATCATCCCGTGCAGCCTGCTTTTTGTTCAGGCCGGTGATCACTTCGGACATCTTTTCCTGTGCCTCAGCAAGACGTGCCGTGGCACGATCCTGCTCGCGCAGGACGGCGGTATAACGTGCATGCGCTATATCCGTTTCCAGATCGCGCAGATGCGCCTGGTATCCTGCATACTCCCGGGCTGCTGCCGCCTGTGAACCGAGATGCTCATAGTTTCCGTTCAGTTCTGAAAGCAGATCCGAGACACGCGCAATGTTTGCCTTTGTCTCATCCAGTTTGAGAAGCGTATCGCGTTTACGCTGTTTGTATTCCGAGATCCCGGCAACCTCTTCGAACAGTGCCTTGCGCTCCTCCGGCTTCATCGTGAAGATGCGGTTCATCTCACCCTGTCCGATGAACGGGTAATGGCGGAATCCAAGGCCTGTCGATGACAGCATCTCCTCGACATCCCTGAACTGCACGTCGTGCCCATCGATCAGGAAATCCGATTCTTTGGAACGGAAGATACGCCGCGCCACAGATACCGTGTCGGTCCCGGTCCGGAAGACGTTATCTTCGTTGTTGAAAACAACCTCCGACTCAGCGTATCCTACCGGATGCCGGGTCGCGCTGCCGGAAAAAATGAGATCAAGCATGGAACGCGCACGCAGAGTACGAAGATTCTGCTCACAAAGCGTCCACCGCAATGCATCGACCAGATTGCTCTTCCCGGAGCCGTTGGGCCCGACGATAGCGACAACGGGATAGGCAAGCTCCAGTGTGGTGCTCTGTTCAAAAGTTTTGAACCCCTGGATATGAAGAGATTTCAGATACATAACGTCCGCATCCTCCGGCAAACAATGTTCGGCTGTAGCGAAAGTATACCCCCGTTCAAGACACTGGCAACCGTGGTCCAAAGCCTCTTACTTCAATTGACAAACAGCGTCCTCAGTCTAGACTTAGTAAATACAGTAGCGGAGGTTGCGTAATGACTCCAATCGACCTAGATTCGTTCTATGAAGCGAAAAAGTACGAGGAATCAATTTATAGTTTGTGGATGAACCATGGAGCGTTTCACTCCGAGCCCAATCCAGATAAAGCGCCATTCGTGGTCATGATGCCGCCGCCAAATGTCACCGGCGTTCTGCATATCGGTCATGCCCTTAATTTTACCCTCCAGGATATTGCCGTCCGCTACAAGCGGATGAAGGGGTTTGAAACCCTGTGGCTGCCAGGTATGGACCATGCTGGTATTGCAACACAGGCTGTTGTCGAACGTCAGCTCAAGGAAGAGGGCCATACAAAAGAAGAACTGGGACGCGACGAATTCCTGCGCCGCGCGTGGAAATGGAAGGAAAAATACGGGGGCACGATCCTCACTCAGCTCAGGAAGCTGGGGGTCTCTGCTGACTGGGACCGTCTTCGCTTTACCCTTGACAAACCTTATGAACGCGCCGTCAAAACAGCGTTTGTTCATTACTATGAGAAAGGACTCCTGTACCGGGGACAGCGTATCACCAACTGGTGCACACATTGTCATACAGCTATTTCAGACATCGAGGTCACCTACAGAAATGAGAAGGGGCATCTGTGGTATGTCCGGTATCCCTTCGTAGATGGTTCCGGATCTGTTACGATCGCTACAACGCGTCCCGAGACCATTCTTGCCGACGCAGCGATCGCCGTGAACCCGGACGATCCCCGGTATAGCGGGATCGTCGGTAAGGAAGTCATTGTCCCGATCGTCAACCGGCATATCCCGGTCATTGCAGATGAAGCTGTCCTCCAGGATTTCGGAACAGGTGCTCTCAAGATTACGCCGGGGCATGATCCCACCGATTTCGAGGTCGGACAGCGCCATAATCTGCCGAGGATGACCGTCATCGGACTCGATGGCCGTATGAATGAGCATGCACTTCAATACAGCGGTATGACCGCCCTCGAGGCACGCGAGAAGATCGTTGCCGACATCGACGGGCTGGGACTGCTGGAAAAAGTGGAAGACTATGAACACAGCGTAGGGCATTGTTCACGCTGTGATTCAACGATCGAGCCGATCATTACCGATCAGTGGTACCTGAAGATGAAGGGCCTTGCAGAACGTGCCCTGGCAGCAGAGCGCGAAGGCAGGGTCGACGTCCTGCCCGTCAAATGGCGCAAGGTCTATGAGGGATGGCTCGAGAACATCAACGACTGGTGCATTTCCCGGCAGTTATGGTGGGGACACCGGATTCCGGTCTACCACTGTGACGACTGTGGAGAAACCATCGTCGCCGTGGATGCACCGGCAACCTGCCCGAAGTGTGGGAAAACGCACATCACGCAGGAAAGCGATGTTCTTGATACCTGGTTCAGTTCAGCTCTCTGGCCGTTTGCTACGCTTGGCTGGCCTGATCAGACGCCGGAGCTCAGTTACTACTATCCGACCTCACTCCTGGTCACAGGCTATGATATCATCTTCTTCTGGGTCGCACGCATGGTTATGTCCGGCCTCGAGTTCATGGATGAGGTCCCGTTCCATACCGTCTTCATGCACGGGCTTGTGCGGGATGAGCAGGGCCGCAAGATGAGCAAGTCACTCAAGAACCAGGTCAACCCGCTGGATCTGATCACAAAATACGGTACCGACGCCCTGCGGTTCACGATGGCGTCTCTGTCAACCTATGGCGGCCAGGATGTACTGATTTCAGATCGCAAGCTTCTCGCATCGCGCAACTTCATCAACAAACTCTGGAACGCAACGCGTTTCGTTGTTGCCAATGCGGATGTCAAAACGACCCTTGCAGGACCGCGCCCGTCAGACGACCAGCTGGGAATCTTTGACCGGTGGATTCTGACGCGTCTTGCCGAAGCGACCCGGAATATCACGGCCAAAATGGACACCTACGACTTCGGGGAAGCTTCGCGCCTGGTCTATGAATTTGTCTGGGGCGACTTCTGCGACTGGTATATCGAACTCTCCAAGATCCCGCTCCGGGATGAAACAAGGGCGCCGGCGACACGCTGGGTGCTGGCATATCTGCTTGAAAGCATCCTGCGACTGCTGCATCCGTTCATCCCCTTCGTGACAGAAACGATCGTCCAGAAACTGTACGGGGGAGATCGCCTGCTCATGCAGCAGAAATACCCGGAAGCCGATGAAATGTCCGCCTATCAGAAAGATGCAGAACAGGCCGACTTCCTGATCGGTTTCATTAAAGCAGTGCGCAATCTCAAAGCTGTCTTTCATCTGCCCCCGACCGAGAAACAGACCGTTGTAGCGATCGGAAATGCTTCTGACATTGCAGCGATCATGGCCAATATCGAGGCTGTCAAGTTTGTCGGACGTCTTGCGGACATCCAGACAGTACCGGACGCAGCGCAGCGCTACATCAATGGCGCCTATGGCTCCATGAAGATCATGCTGCTTGCCAAGGCGGACTTTGATGTTGAAAGCGAACTGGGCGTCCTTGCAGAAAAGCTGACAGCACTGAACGGCGAGATCGGCAAGATCGAAACGCGTCTGGGAAACAAAGAATACCAGGATCGCGCACCGGCAGATGTCATCGACAAGGATACGCAGAAGCTGGAAGACCTGAAGGCAGAAGCACAGCTTATCGATGCATTCCTGCGTGGACAGGAGTAAGCTGGCACAAGAGTGAAGGCAGCGGAACGTATCACCTATGCTGAAGCACTGAACCGCGTCTTTTCTCTCTCCAAGTTTGGCTCCAAACTTGGGCTGGAAAGGATCCATCTTCTTATGGAACGCCTGGGCAGTCCTGAGAGGGAGTTGCGGTTCATCCACGTTGCCGGTACGAAGGGAAAAGGCTCTGTCTGTGCTTTTGCAGCCCGCATCCTTGAGGAAGCCGGGTATACGGTGGGACTCTATATCTCGCCATCGCTGGTCGACGCCGGAGAACGTATCTCTATTAACGGCAGGCTGATTCCCCCCGCAGATTTCGTTGATGTCTTCCGTGAGGTGTGGGCTGCCGTGCAGGGCCTTCCGCAGGATGATCCAATCACTGTGTTCGAAGTCTTCACCGCCATGGCCCTCGTTTACTTCAGGCACCAGCATGTAGATATCGTCGTATGGGAAGTTGGTCTCGGCGGCATGTACGACGCAACAAACGTCATTCCCGTCCCTGAAGCGGCCGTTATTACGAACATCGGCCTTGAGCACACCGACCGCCTGGGCGATACCGTCGAGAAAATCGCAACTCAGAAGGCAGGTATTATTAAAGAAAACGGTGTTACCATCATCGGTGCTCAGGATTACCCGGCAGCTCAGGCAACCCTCGTTGCTCAGGCGGAGCGCATGCATAACCGCATCGCACTTGCAGGACGGGAGTATTCATTTTCATCAGAGAGATATACGCCGGACGCCGTCCAGTTTGATTACCACGGAACAGTCCTGGGCCGGACCATCGACCTGCCGGACATTACCATTTCTCTGCGGGGGATTCATCAGGTTCAGAATGCGGCAAGCGCGATCACTGCCGTGACAGCTCTTGCCGTCAAGGACGGTATCGACGTTCCTGAAGATGTCATGCGCCGGGCGCTGCAACAGACTTTCTGGCCGGGACGCATGGAACTTGTCCCGGGAACCCCGATGATCCTCCTGGATGGCGCGCATACGCAGACTGCCGCAGGATATCTCGTAAGATCCCTCCATGTTCACTTTCCAGACCGGCGGTTTACGATGCTGTTCGGCGTCCTGAAGGATAAGAATATGGACGGTATCGCCAGCACACTTGCTCCGGCGATCGACACTGTTGTCCTGACCCGCGTTCCGGACACGAGCCGTGCCGCCAGTCCCTGGGAGCTGGAGGAAAAATTCCTTCACTTTCATCCGCATGGCTCCATCGTGGTGGAAGAAGATTTCGAGCAGGCGCTTCAGAGGGCACGTGCATTGACGCCTGAAGGCTCATGGCTGCTAGTGACCGGTTCCTTGTATCTTGTCGGAGCCGTTCGCAAGGCCATGGGGCTGTATACGTTTACACGTCCTTGAGTTACAAGATTTTCACACACTGGGAGGTGACGCCATCGGTACATCATTTGTAAGTTTCTGGCAGAATACGATCGTTCCGAATCTCAGTTCCATCCTTCTTGGAACTGCAGTCCTTACCGTTATTATCCTGATCTGGATCATCAAAGACACAGCGCGTCGTGGTGCCAACACAGTCGTTTGGTCTGCATTTACTGTCGTTGGTCTTGGTCTGCTGCCTCTCATCATTTACCTGTTGGTACGCGATCCGCTGACATTGGACGACCATACCGTTGACAAGCTCAACAACGACGTTCTCAAACTTCAGAGAAGTTACTATGCCCTTCTGGTAGATGAACAGGACAAGAAATGTCCTGTCTGCGGCCATGATGTCAAATCGCAATACCGCTTCTGTCCCGCCTGTGGAACAGAACTTCACAAAGTCTGTCCCAGCTGCGGGGAACTCATGGAATCGAATTGGAAATCCTGCCCGCACTGCGGCTACAAGGTTGAACAGTCGAGCTCAAAAGGAGCGTTGGCCTAGATGAGCCTTAAAACGTTCAGGGGAGGAATCCACCCCCCTGAGAACAAGGAGCAGACGAAGAATCTTCCGATCGAGTACATCTCCACACCAAAAACAGTCGTCATTCACCTGACCCAGGCTATCGGAGCGCAGAACCAGCCACTCGTCAACGTAGGCGACCGCGTACTGAAAGGCCAGATGATCGGCGACGTGCAGGCCTGTCCGGCTGCCACGGTCCACGCGTCCATCACGGGCATTGTCAAGAAGATAGAACCGGCACCCCAGAGCAACCTGAGGGAAGGGCCCGCCATATTCATCGAATCCGATGGAACTGATGAAACAGCCTATATGACACCGCTTGATGCTTTTACCTGCTCGCATGCGGACGCTATACAACGTCTGCGCGACGCCGGCGTTGTCGGCATGGGCGGCGCCTCGTTCCCGACCGACGTCAAGCTGGCACCGCCGGCCGACAAACCGATCGACACAATCATTGCCAATGGAGCAGAGTGCGAACCCTATCTGACCATCGATTACCGCACCATGATTGAATCGCCGGCGGACATCGTGGAGGGACTGGCGATCGCAGGGCACATCCTCGGGGTCAGGAAAGCGTATATCGCCATAGAATCCAACAAGCAGGACGCCGTCCCGGTTATTCAGAAAGAGATCGCCGGACACAGCCACGGCATCCCGATGGAAACCGTGGTGGTCGCCACCAAGTACCCTGAAGGTGGAGAAAAAATGCTCATGAAGGCAGTGACCGGGCGCGAACTTCCATCTCATGCGCTGCCGTTCGATATCGGCGTCATCGTCCAGAACGTCGGTACACTGAAAGCGATCAAGGAGGCTTTTGTCGATGGCAAACCGTTGATTGAACGCGGTTTCACCGTCGCCGGGGGAGCCTGTCGCACGCCAAAGAACCTTTATGCGCCAATCGGGACTGTTATCGGCGACCTTATCCCTGATGTCATTCAACTCAGCGATGACGTGCGCAAGGTGATCTTCGGAGGACCCATGATGGGCATTGCTGTGTCTACGCTGCAGGTTCCCATCGCCAAAGGAACGAGCGGCGTCCTGTTCTTTGACACGGCGGAGTCACGCTATTACGAAGAGCGCCAGTGTATCCGCTGCGGTCGTTGTGCCAATGCATGCCCCGCCCGTCTTCTGCCAATGCTCCTGAATGCAGCTCTGGCTGTCGATGATCTGAACCGTGCCGACGCAATCGGTCTGATGGATTGTTTCGAATGCGGTTCATGCAGCTATGTTGCCCTGCACGTATCCCGCTGGCACAGCGTTTCAGGCTTGGCAAAGACCTTCTCCGCAACCAGCGCGCCAAGGAGGCTCGCCATGGAAAATAAACCCTTGAATCTTCTCGTGTCAGGCGCTCCCCATTTCTTCTCCGGACAGGACATCCGCCGTACGATGGCCCTCGTCGTCCTTGCGCTTCTTCCCGCACTGGCAGGAGGAGTCTATTTCTTTGGGCCGAGAGTACTCCTGGTAACAGCCGTGTCCATCATCAGCGCCGTGCTCGCAGAAATCATCTTCCGCAAAGCGTTGCGCCGCGAGGTTCATGTTGATGATCTGTCGGCGGTTGTTACCGGTCTGCTGCTCGCCCTGATCTGCCCGCCCTCTTCGCCTCTCTGGATGGTCGCCGTCGGCTCAGTTTTTGCCATCATTGTCGTCAAGGAATTGTTCGGCGGCCTGGGCGGCAATTTTGCCAACCCTGCGCTTGCGGCACGCGGCGTCCTCCTCATGAGCTGGCCGGCCTTCATGACCCGCTGGTCACAATCCCTTCATAACGCTGCAGTCGATGCAACGACGACCGCCACGCCGCTTGGCATCATCAAACTCGGCGGGACCATGACGGACGTGATGAAAAGTCTCGGCGTCAGTTCCAGACCGCAACTTTACCTGCAACTCTTCCTCGGCAACAGGGCCGGGTGCATCGGGGAGACCTCGGCGCTGCTGCTCCTCATCGGAGCTGCTTTTCTGGTCGCTACGGGAGTCATTGATCTACGGGCGCCCGTCGCCATGATCGCGACAACATTTGTCGTCTCGTGGCTATTCGGCGTTGACCCGCTGTTTTCTATTCTTTCCGGCGGCATCCTGCTGGGAGCGCTGTTCATGGCAACAGACTACGTTACGACTCCCGTTACGCCGGCCGGGAAATGGATCTTCGGCATCGGCACCGGACTGGTAACTGTTCTCATCCGTCAGCTGGGAAATTACCCGGAAGGAATCACCTACGCGGTTCTCATCATGAACGTCGTCACTCCCTACCTTGATAAGATCCTGCCCCACAAGTTCGGATATATCAGTTCGAAGAAGGTGCACGCATGAAACAGATGATCAGATTAGGCATTATCCTCGCCATATACTGTATCGTCGGATGCGTCGGTCTTGCCTTTGTTTATAATGCGACCAGCAAAGTCATTGTCGAACGCCAGGCCGCCGATCTGCAGGCGGGACTCAAGGAAGTCTTTCCTGAAGCGTCTTCCTTCGATGCGACCAATAAGATCACATCCACGAATCCCAAGATCATCTTTAACAAAACCTACTTCGCCAAAGGCGCGTCTGGCATTCTCGGGGCAGCCGTCCAGGTCACCGGCCCCAGTTATGGCGGCAATACGACGCTTCTCGTCGGTGTCTCCACCAACGGCACCATCACCGGCGTCAAGGTCCTGGAAAACAAAGATACGGCCGGGCTCGGCGCTAACGCCGCGAACCCGGCATATTACGTGAACAAGGCGACCAAAACGACCTTTCCCGGCCAGTTCGCAGGCAAGAAACTGACCGACGCCTTCGAGGTCAAGAAAGACGTCGTCGCCATTACCAGCGCGACTATCACGAGCCGTTCCATTACAGGGCTGGTCAAGTCCGTCGGCCAGGCTGCAGGCACCGCCCTCGGTATCGGGGAAAGCGCCAAGGGGCCGAATGCGGTCCTTCCCGCCGCCGACACCGTCAGGACGGCCGCCGGCAAAGCCGTTTCCGATGTGCCCGGCGTCTCCATCCTCGAGACCTACGTCGGTACCAAAGCCGGCAAGATCGTCGGGGCAGCCGCAAAAGCAAAAGCAAAGAGCTATGACGGCGATGTTACAGTTCTCGTAGGTGTTTCAACGGATGG
>CAZEWU010000002.1:0-24442 GCA_964516155.1 uncultured Caldisericota bacterium | reverse complement strand
CTATACGGCGGTCGTCGGAGAGCAGGACTACCTTGAAAGCGAAGGACGGTCCTTCCTGGAGAAGCTGTATGGCAACTCTCTCACCACGTTCGTCTCCACGCTCTACAGGAGCAATGCGATCAGCGATGATGATCTTGCAGAGCTTCAGCGGTTTATTGATAAAACGACCGGAGGAGCATAGCGTATGCTGCAGCGCATCTTCAGCAACGTTATCGAAGTCACCCTGATCATGTCGGCTGTCATTGCCGTGCTGTTGCTTCTGCTGCCGTTGCTGCGCCGACGTTACACGGCACGGTGGCGTTCCTGGGTCTGGCTTCTGGTGGCGGTACGGTTGCTGATCCCGTGGAACCCGTCTCTGCCGCAGGCGCCGATCCGGCTTGCAGCGCCGGCACGGCAGATAACGGTGACCGCCCCGGCCCGGAAAACGACGCTTCCTTTGCAGACGGGAAGTCCGGCAAGTTCTCCGGCGACAGCTGTTCCCCCGACACGGACAGCGATACCGCTTATGACGGTCCTCTCTCTTGTGTGGATCCTGGGCGCGGTGGCGTTCCTGCTGTACCATTTCACAGGGTACCTCCTTTTCCGGAGGGTGGTGCGGCGTTTTTCCCGGCCCGTAGAGGATGAAAGGATCCTGGCGATCTGGAATGCTGTGCGCGGGGAGATGCATGTCGTTCGTCCTGTCCGGCTGCTGTCCTGCAAAAAGGTGCAGAGCCCCATGACGACGGGTTTCTTCCGGCCCGTCCTGCTGCTGCCGGACCTGGACTTCCGGGACGGTGATCTTGCGATGGTCCTGAAGCATGAGCTCGTGCATGTCAAATGCGGAGACATCTGGTACAAGCTGCTGATGGTCTGTGCCAACGCCGTGCACTGGTTCAACCCGCTTGTCTGCTTCATGGCGGCGGCATCGGACCGGGACCTTGAGATGTCCTGCGACTCCTCAGTGACCCGGAACGCAGATGTTCTGTTCCGGAGACAGTACAGCGAGGCGATCCTGACGGCGGTCCGCAAGGGAAGAGGACGCCGGACGGTGTTTTCGACGTATTTTGATGGGGGGAAGAAAGTAATGAGGGAACGGCTGGTGAACATTTTTGACATGAGCAGAAAACGCAGAGGGGCGCTTGCCCTGTGCGCCGTTATCGTGATCGCCGGCATCCTGGGAACCGCCATAACGTACGACAGAGCGGCCGGTGCGGTCGATACGTCCAGATTCAGGACAATGAATACGGGCGTGGCGGAGCCGGACATCGATTATGCCTCCGGGACGCGTGTCATCTTCCACGGTTACTTCGGGCTGTTTGTCTACGACACAGCCGGGCATGGGCAGCTGTACCGGAGCATCGACCTTCAGAAGATCGACAGCGCCCACATCCAGGGGTCGACGTATACGCAGGTGACCGTCACGAAGGATGGCAAGACAGTTTATATCGATAACCTGGGCGAGGGTGCCGACGACGTCATGTACCGGTACGACATCGATGCAGACAGGTTGTCTACGGTGAAAGCGCAGAAGATCGCCGATCCGTATGTTCCGGGCGACATCGCCGACAAGGCGGCGGACATCAATCTGATGCAGGAGGGAGAGGGCGCGCCGAGTGCCACGTATGGGCAGATCGATGAAAAGACCTACGCTTATCTGTGGGACGCCGACGACGTTGTAGGGGACCTGAAGCTGATCGTGGAGAATACGCAGGACCACAGTTTCCAGGCGTATGACGTGTTCAGACCGGCGGCAGAAAGACAGGCCGAAGCGGAAGCGAAGGATCGGCTGTCACGGCAGCTTCCCCTGAAAACGGGCGAGAGGATCATCAGCTTTGATCTTGACGATTATGACGGCGACGGCAGCTATGAAGCGTTCGCTCTGGTCGGGAAGAAGGTGGATGAGAGCGAAGATTTCTACACCGGCGAATTGTGGTTCGTCTCGAAGAAGGGACTGACAAGCCTGAAAACGACGGATGTCTTCTCTCTTTCGCCGAAGCCTGTTTTTTATGCCGGCAACAGTGAGTTCTTCAAGATCGAAGAAGTCTATACAACGGGCGGCACGACGCTGGTCTTTGGTGTCAAGAACAGCAGAGCATACGCGACCCTTCTTTCCGGCAGGGTCCAGGACCTGGAGCAGCTGGATGACGGCACGTTCACGGTCCAGCAGAATACGTTCGATGCCGTTTCAGATGGGACCGGTCGCACCGTGAAACCGTACTGGCTGTACTGGGATAACGGTTTCCGCGAATACGGCGGCATCATGATCACGAGGGAGCAGCTCCTTGAATTCAAGGGCGCCGACAGTGTCCTGAGCAAGATCACTGCTGACGGCAGTACGTTGACGGGTATCATCTACCGCGCAAATCATGTGATCAACATCAACTATCAGACGCCGCAGGGCCTGAATCATTATGTCACGCTGCAATATGACGGCAGTTCCGTCCTGGCGGTCGGGAACGGGATGGACAGCGGTGTTTATGATGAAGCTTTTCTTCCCGACATTGCGACTTACCCCTCCGCGTTCCGGCATCCGACCGGAAGCGGCGTCGGTACGACTGCGCAGGCACGGCGGAAGGCTCTCGCTGCACAGTGGGCTGAAGCGGTCAGGACACGCAACGGAAAGGCGCAGTACGATCTGCTCAGCACGCAACTTCAGGCAGCAGTGTATGCTTCCTACAGAGAAGAACACTGGGTAACGGGACAGTCAAGCCCATGGGTCCAGCGTTACGAAGTCCGTCTGGACGGGGATAATGCGGTCGTGACCTATACATATGCTACCTCCGATGGTCCGGCCGGCCGTTACGATCAGACCCTGTCCTTCCTTGAGGAGAACGGAGTTCTTCGCATCGGCAGCTTCTCCGATCCCGCCGCTGCACCGGCCGCCGTCAATACCGGACGGTAAATCAGGAACGAACGCAGGGAGGGCTGTACCCGGAGCGGGTACAGCCCTTTTTCCCTGTGGGAGGTTCCGGCAGAAAATCCGTTTCCGGGAGCAGAATGCCCGGAAGCAGGGCGGGGATCTTGCTCAATGACCCGGGAGAACCCCCACGGGAAATCTGCATGATGCTGCGTGAGTGTCTGCAACTGTGGTATAATCCCAGCTGCTGACCAAGGTGGCACGGGCACGGAAGATGCTGGATGAGCACGGAAGGCAGGATGTTCCGATCGAAGTAGACGGCGGTGTTTCGTTTGACGTGGCTCGCCGCACGCAAGAGGCGGGTGCCAGCGTGTTTGTCCTGGGGACAAAAAGCATCTATCAGCCTGGTGTTTCCGTCGTGGAACGCTGCAACGCGCTGCGTGCATACCTGCACTAGCGGGGATGGTGAAGAGAATATGCTTAAGATCAGACTAGCTCCTTCTATTGAACGCGCAGACTGGCTGGCGTTGGGATCCGAGCTCGGGAAGCTGGAAGAAGCGAAGGTTGACCTGCTTCATATCGATATCCTGGATACAAGTTATGGCGAGACAATCCTGATGTCGCCGAAACTGATTCCCGCCATCTGCGCGGCTACGGCTATTCCGCTGGACATTCATATTTCAGTCGGAAGGCCTGCTCATCTCCTGGATGCTTTCTTGCCATACTGCAAGAATTCCTGCATCGATATCCAGATAGAGACGACCATGCAGATCACATCTCTTCTCAAAAGGGTGCGGAACGCTGGTGGCAGGCCGGCAGTGACGTTGAATCCAGGCACTCCCCTCAGTGTGCTGGAGGAGTTGATCCCGTATGTCGACATGGTAAATCTGATGATACGCAATTTCACTGTACCGGAACCGGAACTTGACAGTCAGATCCTGGACAAGATCGCCAGAACACGCAAGATGCTGGACGAGCATGGAAGACAGGATGTCTCGATAGAGGTGGACGGGAGCCTTACGTTTAATGATGCACGTCAGGTCGTCAAACAGGGAGCCGACATCCTGGTGCTGGGGACCAAGACGGCGTTCCGTCCCGGTCACACCTATGCGGAGAACTGCAGGGAATTGAGGGAATACCTGGCCTAGCGTTTTTGAAGAAGCTTGACCTTTCAAGATTTTATGGGGCTGTATCCGATCCTGGGTACGGCCTCTTTTCATAGAAGGTTCCTGATGAGAGCAATCGGCAGATGCCGGCGGGTGCAGATGTCGAATGTTGACGCAGGGTCGTCCCCGGTCGCACTCTCGCCTGAGAGATGAGGGGTGTCCATACCCTTCCGACTGGACACATCCCGCATCAGATGATCTCTCTGCTCTGACAGTGGTCTTTGGAATACATGTGCGACAGAGGCTGAGGCACTGCTGGAATATCGACATACAATAAATACATATTGAAAAACGATAATATACCGATATAGTGAGAACACACGACCCACAAGGAGGTGTGCTCTATGAAACAGTCGCAACTGGCGCGATGGCTGAAATGCATCACAGTTCTGGTAACGGCGCTGGCAACCGCTTTCTTCTTTTATATCATCCCCGGCATGGGCAGGGATTTCGGACGGTCTTTTCCTGACCTTGCTTACCTGTTCCGGTCCTATGTGATCTGGATCTGGATTGCCGCGGTTCCCTGTTACCTGGCCCTGGGGAATCTCTGGAAGATCTGCTGCGAGATCGGCAGGGACCGCTCGTTCTCCCGTCCTGTCTCGCGGTCCCTGCAGTCTATCAGCTGGCTTGCGCTGTCCGACACGGTGCTGTGCTTTGTGGTGAGTAACGTCTTCTTCTTTTCCAACAGGCTGCACCCCGGGCTTCTGATCGCCTGCTTTTTCCTCGAGGTCGGAGGACTGGGGGTCTCCCTCGTTGCAGCGGTGCTGTCGCATTGGGTGGAGAAGGGATATGCGTTGAAAACAGACAACGATCTGACGATCTGAGGTGATCCCTGTGGCGATCAATGTGACGCTGGATGTCATGATGGCAAAACGAAAGATGAGTGTTACCGAACTGTCGGAGAAAGTGGGGATCACCATGGCGAACATCTCCATCCTCAAGAACGGGAAGGCGCGCGCCATACGGTTAGAGACGCTGGAGAAGATCTGCAGGGCGCTGGACTGCCAGCCGGGCGATCTCCTGGCGTATGAGAAAGAGAAGTAATCCGGGAAACCCCGGACTGATGTCCGTCGCTTCCGGAAAAGTGCGGTTTCAGTGTTGATTTAAATGTATGAATAATGTAAAATACATATAGATAAGGAGTTGAAACATAATCTGGAGGTCCATGGAACATTGCGTGGACACTTCCTCCACGAATTTCTGTCACCGCTTGCTGACAGCGTATCGATGAGTGTGACGGCGGTCTGAAGAACAGAGCCGGCTCTCATTGAGAGGCGAGAGACATTCTGGAAATAGTCTCTTTATCAAGAGCAGTAAAAGGAGGTTGAAGAGATGCCAGCTTTTGCAAATCCTTTCCAAGGCAATGTCAACCGACAGTTGACGAAGAAGGAACTGATCCAGGCGGTCCGTCTGGATATCGCGGGTGAACTGGAAGCTATCTACCTCTATGACGCACATGTTCAGGCCACGGACAATGAAATGGCAAAAAAGGTCCTTGCTGATATCCGTGACGAAGAAAAGGCCCACGTCGGGGAATTGATGACCCTGCTTACCGCACTGGACCCCAGAGAAGCCGAACTGTTTGCTTCCGGTGAAGAGGAAGTCAGGACCATGCTTAACGAGCCGGGAGGAACGGAACCTCCGGCGGAGCAGAAATCGGATGTTGCCGGCCCGGAGACTGTGGGCAGTATGATCAGCGATAAAGAAGCGTAGTCTGGTGGAGGCACAGATATGAGTTATTTATCCAGAGAATCCTCTTCAATACCTGCGGAGCTGTGGAGACAGATCGATTCCGCTGTGACGGAGACGGCTCGCAATGTCCTGTCCGGCCGGCGTTTTCTGCACATTTTCGGGCCGCTGGGCGTCGGAGTGGAAAGCGTCCAGATCGATGACAGCGATGCTGTTGACGAGGCTGCAAAAGACGGCGTCATCACGACCAGAGGCCGGAAGCTTGCAGAGATACCGATCATTTACGATGATGTTACGCTGCTGGCACGGGACCTTGAAAACAGCAGACAGTCAGGGTATCCTGTGGACCTTTCAAAAGTGATGGCTTCGGCGGAAACATGCGCGCTCAACGAAGACAAGCTGATCTATTCGGGAAACGCGAGACTCGGCTATGAAGGTCTGTTGACGGCGTCCGGGACCGGCAAGATCACCAGAAAAGATTGGGCATCCGGGGAGAATGCCTTCACCGATATCGCTTCTGCGATCGAACTGCTGGCGGGGAAAAGCATTTACGGGACGTATGCTCTTTCCGTCAGTCCGGACCTGTATATGCAGATGCAGCGGATACAGCAGGGAACCGGTCTGCTGGAGATCGACCGGGTGAACAAGCTGCTGGACGGACATGTTTTCAGGACGCCGGTGCTGGGCAAGGGAAAGGCCGTCCTTGTCTGTTCCGATTCGAGAAATATGGACCTGGTGATCGGACAGGACATCACAACCGCCTACCTGGAACAGAAAAATCTGAACTATAGTCTGCGTGTGCTTGAGACTGTTCTGCTCCGCATCAAACGCAGACAGGCCATTGTTGTCTTTGCATGAAGATCATGATGTCGCGTAACGCTGGTTATACTGATGTTTGATGATTTTTGACAGAGGAGGTACAAAGATGTCTGATATCGCTTTTTATCGTTGTGAGAAGTGCGGCAATATGGTGGCCCTGCTCAAAAAGGGCGGCGGAACGCTGACCTGCTGCGGTCAGGCGATGACGGAGCTTAAGGCGAATTCGACCGATGCCTCACGGGAAAAACACGTCCCGGTCATCACCAGAGAGAATGGCAAGATCAAGGTCGTGGTTGGATCGACGCCGCACCCCATGCTGCCGGAGCATCATATCGAGTGGATCGCTCTTGTGACCGGCAACAAGGTTGACATCGTATTCCTGACGCCCGGTATGGAACCCGGAGCAGAATTTGCCGAGGCCGTTTCCGGCACCGTGTACGCTTACTGCAATATCCATGGCCTCTGGAAGGCTGACTTTTAGATAACGACTGGGTAACGAGGAGGATGAAGATATAACATTCTTCTCCCTGGCAGATCGTCGGCAGAAGGCCGTGACTGTTTTTTCGTCACGGCCTTTCTGAATCTTGTCTCCGGTATCGCCCACAGAGATAGCGCGCTGGTAACGGGGGCCGTCCTGCAATCAGATGATGACGATGCAGCTTAACAGCAACCGGCGTGGGCAGCGAACCAGGGAGGGCGCTGTCTCTGTGATTCGCTGACTTGGCTTCAGGCGTTTGACAGGTACTTCGTCATGTCAGTGCAAGGAAAGAGTTTCAGTGAATTCTCTCCTGTCGCGTTATGGATATGGAAAGAAATGGAAAAGAGGCAAATACATAAACGGAGTATAGTTTAAGGAACAACGGTCCACGCCATATAAAACTTGTGAGGTGCTTGCGGTGCGTCTGATCATTAAACAGAAGGTCTTTTCCTGGACCGACAGATTCCGCGTCTGGGACGAGGGCGATCATGACTGCTATTACGTGGAAGGAGAGTTTTTCTCCTTCGGGAAGAAGCTTCATATCACGGATCCTGCCGGTCAGGAGGTCGCTCTTGTCCAGCAGAAGGTCCTGTCCTTCCTGCCCCGGTTCTCTGTCTGGGTGAACGGCGTTCAGGTGGCGGAGATCGTCAAGGAATTTACATTGTTCCGTTCCCGGTATACGATCGACGGCCTGGGATGGGACGTTGAAGGGGATTTCTTCGCGCACGACTATTCCATCTCCCGGGAAGGGCATGAAGTCGCCGCGATCCACAAGGAGTGGCTGACCTGGGGCGACTGCTATGTCCTGGACATCGCCGACCCGGGAGATGCTGTCACGGCGCTGGCGGTCGTGCTGGCCATCGACTGCGTCCAGGCTGAGGCGGCAGCGGCACAGCAGCAGTCCATGAGACACTGAGGATTTCTCGCGGCGCGTTACGGATGTGAAGGGGAATGGAAAGAAGGAGGAGATCATGGAAGAGGAACGGGAGACGGTATCGGCAGATCTCGCCCGGAAGCGGGAGAATGTGCAGGGATGGCTGACGGTATGCGCCCTGTCGCGCTGGTTTGCAGCCGGGCTGATGGGCTATGTCTGTATCAGGAGCCTGTTGGTGCCGCCCGTGGGAAGGGATGCGGTGCAGTCCATCAGGAGCCTGTTCATCACGCAGGCGCGGGTCGCGTCGCTGATGCAGCAGTGGAAAGCCCGACAGGCGGTCATACCGCTCGTGGCTGTTGCCGTTCTCATCTGCGTTCTCAGTACGCTGCCCTTCTTCCGGAAACGCAGCGCGGCGATGGACGCGCTGCTGCGGACGGAGGAGCGGCGGTCCATGCGCTGTACGACCATCCTCGGCGCTCTGGCGGTGGCGGTCCTGTGGATCGGCGGACAGTTGCTGCCTTTTGGCAGCAGCCAGGTGGGAGATGCACTTGGTCAGGCGACTGCCCTCGCCGGCTACCTGTCCAGGACGTTCTGGATCCTTGGAGCAGGGTATGTCCTGACGATCCTTGCCGTGCTGACACAGCCGTTTATGCATGAGCTTCCACGGTGGGCCGGGGTTCTGCTGGCCGCCGGCGAAGTCTGCCTGGCGGTCCTGTGCCTGCGGCCGGGCAGGGAGGCATTGCTCGTGGCGGTCGGGTTGCTGCACCTTCTGTGCGCCGACATCGTCCTTTCCGTCCAGCTGTCCAGGAGGGAGGATGCGTTGCCGGATGCCGGCTGACCCTCAGGATTCCCGCCTTGAACCGTCATGGGGATGGAGTACTATAGCTGCACAGGTGCTGCTGCAACTCAAACCTGTCCGGAGAGAGGAATTTCCATGACTGATGAAGCTGTCAAGATATTGCAGGATCCCCTGAAGAAAGGGTGGCTGCGCAGGGTTCGGACCCACGGCGAAGAGTTTCTTGTCTGTGAGGATGGACGCCGGTATATCGTGCGGAACGGCATAGCGTGTTTTCTGTCCCGTTATCAGCTGATCGGCAACAACGCCGCCACGCAGAAGATGTACGACAAGATGGCGCAGTATTACAACTTTTCCATGTCCATCTATGCCCACGTGAAACATACAAAGGATCGCGAGCAGGTGCAGGAGTATCTTAGCCGTCTCAAGATCAACGATGACGACAGCGTCGCCGAGATCTGCGCCAGGACCGGGCAGAACCTTGTGCGTCTGAACCCCCGTGCCAGCTACGTCGATGTCGACCTCTCGTTTGAGATGCTCAGACAGTGCTCGCGCGCGTTGCGGCGGAAGCGGCGCAAGGTCGTCTGCGTCCAGGCCGAACCGGAGTATCTGCCTCTGCAGGACGGGAGCTTCGACATTGTGTACACGGTGGATTCCTTCAATTACGCCAACAACAGGACCGGCGTCGTCGAGGAGATGCTGCGGGTGGCCAGGAGCGGCGGGACCATCATGATCTGCGATGCGCTCAAGAATTTCCATGCTACCGCCGAAAGCGCTCCCGGCGCTGCGGAGGACGAGGCCCTGCGCGTTCCGGCCGATTATGTTCCCGAGGGCTGTACGGATGTTCATTACGAGGAAAGCAGTATCGCCAATCTCTATCTTCTGACGTTCCGGAAACCGTAAGGAGGACCGATGTCTGCAGCTCTCCGCCAGTGGATCGAAGTAGGTTTTGACAGCGCCTATCTGGTCGTCCTGTGGGCGCTGGTCGGCGTGATGGCAAAACGTCTCGGCACGGTAACTGCAGCTAACCGTCCGGCGGCGCAGCGCGTTCTTGCGGCCTTTGTCCTGCTGGGTATCGGGGATACCGGACACGTCGGGTTCCGTGTGTTCGCCTACCTGAACGGCGGGCTGGAGAAGCATGCAGCGCTTGTGGGGATCGGGACGGCGGCGACCGCATTTACCGTAACGCTCTTCTATATCGTTCTGCTGGATGTGTGGCGTGTCCGGTATGGAAAGGCATACGGGTGGTTCGAGTGGCTGCTGGTCATGGCCGGCGTCTTCCGGATGGGGCTCATGATCCCGGCGGTCAACGCATGGAGCAGCGCAGTCTCGCCGATGCCCTGGAGCATCATCCGCAATATTCCCCTCGTAATCCAGGGGGCGGGACTGGTTTTCCTTCTGTTCCGGGATGCGTTCCGCACGAAGGACGTTCCATTCCGGCGCAGCGCATGGATGATCGTCCTGTCCTTTGCCTGTTATATCCCTGTCATCCTGTTTGCCCCGCAGCATCCCCTGGTGGGCATGCTCATGATCCCAAAGACGTGTGCATACCTGGCGGTTGCGTTCATCCTTGCAGGCGCACTCTTCAGGGGGCGGGCGGCAGTTCCAGCTCCGCAATAACGAGCGCATGGTCGCTGCCCGCAGCGACCGCTTCGTCGTAGAAGTACCGGACGCTCAGCGGGCGGATCCCCGGCGAGACGCGGATGCTGTCGTACCGGCAGCGGAGGAACCTGCCCCTGCGCCCGCGGTGATAGGAATCTGCCAGCGGACCATGGGGATAATAGCGTCTGCGCAGGGCGAGCTGTTCCGGGTGCCCGTCAAACCACAGCCGCAGGGCGTCGCAGGTCACGGCGGAAGCGCCGAGGACCTGTTCTTCTTCAGGGGACCACCAGACGTTGTGCATCAGGTCGGGATGATCCACGCGCGGTCCGTTGGCGTCCATGCCCAGCAGCAGCGGGGTGGGTGCTGCTGCGAGCCATGCGGCGACGGCCGTGAAGAAGGCCGGCCGGTCCGTCGCACTGCGGCCGGTATTCGTGGGCGCATAGCAGCAGGCGACGGTCAGGGTCAGGTCGCCGTGTCTGGCCGTCGCCGTCAGGGTCCGTTCGGCGTCGGGGACCCCGGCGACGGCATCGCTGACCCCGAGGTCCCAGCCGTTGCCGGCGGCGATCAGACATCCGGCGCGCTGTCTTCCTCCGTCGTGCCGCGATCGCAGCACGCTGTGCCAGCAGCCGCTGTTACGGACGGCGTCTGCGGCGTGTTCCGTCACATCCTGCAGCAGCAGGAGGTCGGCGCCCTGCCGGCCGAGGAAATTCAGCTGGGCTGCAGGACGGGCCAGGCCGCGCACATTCCAGCTTGCCACTCGAATCATCATGTCTGCAGTATATAATGCTGTTGGCGCAGGACAACGGGATGGGATCCTCTCGCAAATTTTCCTGCCCGGTGTACTCTAAAGGAGAAAACAGGAGGCGTATCATGCATGAAGTCAACCCCGAGGAAATTCTGACAGAAGAAAAAATCGGGCAGTACAAGACATTTTTCGAGAGCGACCCGGTCAACCGGCTCGCGCAGGATGCTGTTACCAGAGCGACCGTCCACGACGTCGCGCTCAATCACGAAGTAGCGGCCAGGACGGATCACACGTTCTCCGTACTGCTGCCGAGCAATGAGGCGACATCCCAGCAGAAGAGCGGCCGCTGCTGGCTGTTCTCCGGCCTCAACACGTTCCGGAGCCCCGCGATGAAGCGTCTGAATGTCGAGAAATTTGAACTCTCCCAGAGTTACCAGATGTTCTGGGACAAACTGGAAAAGGCCAACTACTTCCTCGAGAAGATCCTGGTGACCTTGAAGGAGCCGACCGACGGGCGTCTGCTCATGCACCTCATGGCGCATCCGGTAGATGACGGCGGGCAGTGGGATATGTTCTGCAACCTGGTGCGCAAGTACGGGGTCGTGCCCAAGACCGTCATGCCCGAGACGCAGAGCAGCAGCAATTCATCCCTGATGAACGCGATCCTCGCCGCCAAGCTGCGCGAATATGCGGCCGAACTGCGGCGCATGTCCACGAACGGGGATGATATAAACGTCCTGCGTTCCCGCAAGGATGCGATGATGAGTGTTCTGTACCGCATGCTCTGCATTCACCTTGGGACGCCTCCCACGGAGTTCCTGTGGCAGTGGCGGGACAAGGACAACATGTTCCACCGCGACGGCATGATCACACCTCAGGACTTTTTCAGCCAGTATGTGGGAATCGATCTGGATGAGAAGGGCTGCATCATCAACTGCCCGACTGCCGACAAGCCCATGAACCACGTGTACACGATCTCGTACCTGGGCAATGTCATCGAAGGACACGGCATCCGCTACCTGAACCTCCCCATCGATGTGTTCAAGAAGGCCGCCGTGGACATGCTGGTCGCCGGCGAGCCGGTCTGGTTCGGCTGCGATGTCGGCAAGTTCATGGAACGGGACCTCGGGCTGCTGGACCTGCACACGTATGAGTACGACCTGGTCTACGGCGAAGGCCTGCTGAGCGACAAGGCGGAGCGCATCGACTACGGCCAGAGCATGATGACGCATGCCATGGTGTTCACCGGCGTCGACCTCGATGACGACGGGCATCCGCGCAAGTGGCGTGTCGAAAATTCCTGGGGCGACAAACTGGGCGACAAGGGCTACCTGGTCATGAGCGACGCCTGGTTCGACGAATATGTCTACGAACTTGCGGTCGGGCGCAAATTCCTGAGCGAGGAACTCCAGCAGATCTTCACGCAGGAGCCGATCGTGCTGCCGCCGTGGGATCCCATGGGAGCATTGGCGATCGCTCCATAACAGTCTGAGTCTGGTGTACAAGGAGGAGAAGGTGAACACGAGAGAGGCAATTGCAGCACGCAGGAGCATTCGCATGTTTACCGACCAGCCGCTGCCGGAAGAGGTCCTGCGGGACATTCTCACGGCGGCGACCCTGGCTCCCTCCGGCAAGAATGGTCAGCCGTGGCGCTTTGTCATCGTGTCCGATGAAAAACACCGGGTGGAGATGGCGGGCGCCATGCGCAAAGGCATTGCCGAGCGGAAGGCGGATGGACTGATGACGGGAAGTGCGGAGCATACAGCCGAGGTTATGGAGCAGGCGCCCGTGACCATCTTTGTCTTCAATCCGGGAGGCATCTCACCTCTGGTCCATCACTCCATTGAACAGACGGTTATGGAGACGGTGGATACTCAGTCTATCGGGGCGGCTATTGAGAACATGATCCTTGCCGCGCAGGATCTCGGCGTCGGGAGCCTGTGGATCTGCGATATATTCTCGGCATACCGGCAGCTCTGCACGTGGCTGGGAGAACAGGGGCAGCTTGTCGCAGCCGTTGCTCTCGGATATCCAGCCGAACAGCCACCGGCGCGGCCGCGCCTCCCCCTTGCCGACGTTGTGCGCTGGGTCGGCGAACCTTAAGGGAGAACGGTCCGGCAGGTCCCGGTGCGCAGGGAGGTCAGGAGGACCGTTGCCTGACGGCGGAAATCGGGAAAGAGTTTCAGCGATCCCAGTTCCTCAAGGGTAAACCAGCCGATACCGTCGGTCTCCCGCTTGTCCTCGACGATATGGTCCCCTTCTCCCGCCAGCGGTTCGCAGATATAGGCAAAATCGATGTGGCAGTGCTCCGGCTGCGTACCGTACGGGGGGATACGCTCGCACAGGACCATCCACGGGATATGCAGGACCTCGACCACGCCGGGCAGCCCGAGCGTCGTATCCCGCGGACTGGTGATGCGGCAGTGGAGCCCCGTCTCCTCGAAGATCTCACGCAGACACGCTTCGTCCGGCGTCTCATTGGATTCGACATGTCCGCCCGGGTAGATCCAGACGTTATGCTTGCGGTGAAAGACCAGGAGGAGGCGGTCGTCCCGGACCACGAACCCGGAAGCAGTGGCGTGCTTGGGCAGCGGACGGGCCCAGGCCGGGAGAAACGTATCAGCCATGTTTCTTCCTCGTCCCCTCATGACGCGTTGTCTGTGCACAGATTTTGGCGACGATGTCGTGGACGGCGCCGGGTTTTCCCAGCCGGTGCAGGTTATCCGCCGTCTCGCGTCCTTTTTCTGTAAAGAGCAGGTTTTCAGCGGCGGCAACCAGCTGGTCCGTGGTATCTGCCGACTGTGCGGCGTTGCGTGCTGTGAGGAATAAGGCGTTGACCGCTTCCTGACCGGGCAGGGGATTGTAGATAAGGAGCGGTACGCCGATCGCGGCGGCTTCCGCAAGCGTCACGCCCCCGGCTTTGCTGACCAGGAGATCGGCTGCCTGCATATACACGGGGACCTGATCGGTCCAGCCGGCCGCCTGGATCGTATGGACAGGCGAGCGGGCGATCGCCAGCGTGCGTACCTGTTCCTGAACATCGGTATTCCTTCCGCACAGAGCGATGACCGTCACAGTTCCCTGGAGAGGCGTGGAGGTCAGGATGTCGCAGACCTCCGTGATGTGCCCAAGGCCAAGTCCTCCTCCCATGACCAGAGCAAGGCGGACGTCCTGCGGGATCCCCAGCAGCGCGCGCGCTTCCTGACGGGAATGCTGAGCGGCAAACGCTGTACGCACAGGAATGCCGAAAGGATAGATCGGGACATGTAACCGACGGTGCGCGGTCAGGAACCGGGAAGTCAGGTCTTCGTTGGCTGAAACGTGCCAGCTTACGCCCTTGGACATGTAGAGCGTCTGCAGGACGTAATCGGTGAAACAGTTGATCAGCAGAGTATCCGGCAGCCAGTGCTGTTTGACTTTGGCAAACGCCAGGGTCGGCCACAGGTTGGTGCAGATGATGGCGTCCGGTTTCTCGGCCAGGGCCAGGTCGCGCAGCTTCCGGTATCCGATGTTGGAAAGCATGCGCGTCGTGCGTTCGGCATCCTTGAGGTCGAGGGTGACCGTCCGGCGGAACGCCATATCATAGGCCTGGGGAAGGATCTTGAGCAGCTGCAGGTAGGCATCCCGCATGACAAATCGCATGGGCGCCGGCACTTCGTCGAGAAAATCCACATAAGATGTCTCCCAGCCGATGCGGTCGAATTCCTCGCCCAGAGCCCGGGCTGCCTGTTCGTGACCGCTTCCGATGCCGGCGTATGCAAGCAGGACTTTGTGACTCATGCCGCTTCTTCCTTCTCTGCCAGTGCTTCCTGCAGAGGGCGGACCAGGAGTGCCGTGAAGACCATCTTGAGGACGTCGACCGCGAAGACGGGGACAAGCGCGACGAGAGCTGCGCGCTCAGACGCTCCCCGCAGCGCCAGGACATGCTGCATCCACAGGATGCCCGGGACGTAGATAAGGACCAGGGACCCTTCGGACAGGATCAGGTTATGGGCAAAGGATTTCCCCGGCCGGTGACCGGCGATCAGTCCGATCACGATGGCGACCAGCAGGAACCCGATCAGAAACCCCCCGGTCGGACCGGAGAAGGTCGCCATGCCCGAGAGCCCGCCGGCAAAGACCGGAAGACCGACAAGACCAAGCAGCAGGTAGGCCAGTACGGCGACGTAAGCGGTTTCGCCGAACAGAAGAGGCGTCAGCACGACTAGGACATCCTGAAGGGTGATGGGGACCGGCCGCAGCGGCACAGTGATCAGAGCGCTGATCACGAGCAGCGCTACCATGACTGCAAGCTGCGCGAGCCGCCTGACGGAGAGTTTCATCCCAGGTAGGACCGGGTGACGGAGGCGAGAGTGGCCACGGCGGCGCTCAGCGCATCCTCATCGAACGTGAAGGACGGGCTGTGAAGAGGGGCTGTATTACCTTTGGCTTCATTGCGCGATCCGATGAGGACGAAGACGCCCGGGACCTTCAGCTGGTAACGGGCAAAATCGTCGCCGCCCATCCACGGCTGAGGACGGACGACATGGTTGGCGCCAACCGCAGCTTCAAGGGCGGGGCGTACCAGCTCGACGGCATCGGCCGGGTTGATGAGGGGCGGATACCCCACTTCATAGTCGAGGGTCGCCGTGACGCCCAGGGCGAGGGCCGTGTGCTCCACGACACGGCGCAGGCTCTCCGCTCCGTCCGCCGCTTCCGCGCTGGAAAACGCCCGCAGCGTCCCGGTCATGGTCACCGTGTCGGGGATGATATTGAAAGCAGATCCCCCGTTCACGCTGCCGATGGTCACTACGCGGCTGCGCAGGGGATCGGTCTCACGGGAGACGATGCACTGGAGGGCCGTGACGATATGGGCGGCCGCCAGGATGGGATCGGCGCCGTGCTGCGGCATGGCGGCGTGAGCTCCCTTGCCATGCACGGTGATGGTAAAGCGGTCCGACTGTGCCATGAGGGGGCCGTCACAGAGACCGATGTCTCCGCATGGAAGCAGATTCTGGAGGTGCAGGCCGAAGACGAACGTCACGGCGGGATCCTGCAGGACGCCTTCCCGGATACAGTTCAGGGCTCCGCCCGGAGAACGTTCCTCGGCCGGCTGGAACAGCAGTTTTACGGTCCCGCCGAACTGGTCCCGGTGATCGGTCATCCAGTGTGCGGCGGCGAGCAGGGCGCCCGTATGGCCGTCATGACCGCAGGCGTGCATGACACCGGGGTTCTGCGAAGCGAACGGCAGGCCGGTCTGCTCAGCGATAGGCAGCGCATCGATATCGGCCCGGAACAGCAGGACGCGATCGGCGGCTGTTCCGCGTGTTCCCTGCACCAGGGCGGTCACGCCGGTCGTTGAGATGGGACGCGGGTCAAGTCCCAGAGCTGCCAGCTGTTCCATGATATACCGCTGCGTCTGGTGTTCCTCGTGGGACAGTTCAGGATGCGCATGCAGATGGCGCCGGTGCTGGACAGCCTCGGCGACGTAACCTGCCAGCGCCTGATGAAGTTCCTCATATTCGCTCATGTGACAACCTCCATATTGATGCATCACAGTTTAACAGTTCCTGTCAAACCACAAAGGAGGATTGTTGAACTTGTCCCATAAGGGACACACCTGTTTGTTGTCCCGGCAGCCGCTCTGATCGGGTCAGGTTTACAGGCTTGCGGTCGGCTCGGTCATCCCCTCCTGCATGAACGCATGCGCCATCTGGGTGGAATTGTGTGCAAATCCGATGCCGCCGCAGCGGTCGACGACAATGATCCCTGCCTCCGACCCCAGTGTGTTGGTCAGCATGTCAACGGCGCCGGAAGCCGCTCCCTGGGCGTCAAGTCCCATCCGCATGAAGTCGCAGGCCGTTTTGGTGATGAGGGTCCGCATCATGCTTTCTCCCAGGCCGGTGGAGGAAGCGCCGCCGAAAGCGGTCGCATAGGTCCCCGCTCCTGGAAGCGGCGTATCGCCGACGCGTCCGAGCAGTTTGAGGAAAACGCCGCCGGTGGATGTCCCTGCAGTCACAGCGCCGTCTGCATCGACGGCCACGGCGCCGACCGTGCCATGCATGAACTCAGGATGCTCCTTCATCAGCAGTCTGAGTTTCGGCCAGTCGCCGGCGTCGCCGCGCAGGAATTTCTCACGGTATGCACGCCACTGCGCGCGGCGTTCCTCGGTGACCGGACAATGAGTTGGGACGCCCATCATGCGCGCGAACTCCTGCGCGCCGCTTCCCTGCAGCAGGACGTGATCGGTCTTTTCCATGACCATGCGTGCCAGGGAAATGGGGTGCTGGATATTCTTGATACCGGCAACGGCGCCGAACCCGAGCCTGGGACCGTAAGCAACGGCCGCGTCCATCTCAACCTCTCCGTCAAAGGTGAGCACAGAACCCGTACCGGAGTTGAACGTCGGATCGTCTTCCAGGACATTGATGGCCGCCTCGACGGCATCTACCGAGGAGCCGCCGGCCGCCAGAATATTTTTTCCCGCCAGGACTGCGGCCCTGACCCCTGCGATCGTCGCTTGTTCTTTTTCATGAGGAACAGCGCCGACGCCACCGTGCACAATCATTGCATACATATTCCCTCCACACCAGCAGATCTCTTACCATCAAATTATATGGTATACTCAGTAGTTGACAACTCAGCATGCAGAGCTGTTCCTGTGCTGAGGGGACTACAAGCTGTCAGGAGGAGAATCATGGATTCACAGAGCAAACTGGTCGAGATTGCCAAACGGTTGTACGAGCGCAATATGAACGCTGCGCTGGGCGGCAATGTCAGTATCCGGGAGGGCGATGAAGTCACCATCACTCCTGCCGGCGTCAACAAGGGGTATCTGACCGAAGCGGATCTGGTGGTAGTCGGTCTGGACGGGGCGGTGCTGCGGGGCGGCGGCAAACCATCGTCTGAGGGCAAGATGCACTACGAGATCTACAAATTGCGTCCGGAAGTGAAAGCAATCATTCATGCACATCCGCCGTTTGCCATCGGGTTTGCACTGGCGCACCACGATATTCCGGATGACGTGCTGCCGGAGGCGACCATTGTCCTGGGGCGCGTCCCGTGTCTTCCCTACGTGAGACCGTCGACGATCGAGCTCGCCAGGGAAGTGGCCGCCGGCCTCAGGAACCATGATGCCGCCATCATGGCGAACCACGGGGCTATCACGGTGGGAAAGAGCCTTGAAGAGGCCTACAACAAAATGGAGCTCCTGGAACAGACGTGCATGTCGCTGGTCTATGCTTCCATCCTGGGGGGCGTTCATCATATTCCGGAGGAGGAGATGGAATACTTCGTCCGTACCTGTGGGCTGAAGCGCCAGAACTGAGAACAGTCCGGTGAAAGGTCTGACCGGGGCGTTGAAAAAATCACGGTCAGACCTACACTGAAAATTGATGGACATACCACGGGCGACAGAGGCGGTAGAGCTCTCGGAACTGCAAAGTATTCTGCAGGAGCGTTCATATCATCGGGCACTGCAGCGGGCGACGGAAGTCATCGCCCGGGTCGTTCCTGCCTCGACGGTCAGTATCATGTTCTTCGGAACTCATCGACATCTGCGGTTCGAGGCATTTGCCGGGACGCCGCCTTCTGTTATCAGGAGCGCCGAACGCAGTTTCAATACAACTCTTCCGCGTAACCTCTGCGAAGTTCTCCGCACACGCAGGCCCTGTCTTATCGAAGACCTGTCCTGCTACAGCGACTGGCGGGAACCTGTGGAAAGAACGACATCCTGGGCGGGATTTCCGGTCGTTCTGCATGGCCGGGTCATTGCCATTATCAATGTTCAGACGGTCTCATGGCGCCTGACGCAGGAGGTGCTGGACAATCTCAAGCCGATCATGGATACCATCACCCTGATCATCCTCCGGTACCAGGAACGCAAGGAACTGCGGGAGCAGAAAAAGTATCTGACGATTCTGTACAGGATGGCCCTGGGATCAGTCCAGAAAGCGGATCTTCAGATGATGCTGCAGGAGATCCTCGGTCTTATCGGCCGGATCCTCGGGTACCATCACGCCGACATCCTCGTCTACGACGAAGAGCGGAAATCGCTGGTCTTCACCGCCAACCGGGGCCATATCGTGGAACACATCGGCACCGAGCTGGATGTGAACGGGAACAGGGGCGTTACCGTGCGGGCTTTCCAGCAGCGCAAACCGGTGATCGTCCGGGATACAGCGCTTGACAGGGAGTTTATCAAGGGGCTGTGGTCGGCGCAGTCCGAGATCGTGCTGCCGCTGCTTGTCCGCGATCGCTGTGTCGGCGTGCTTGATCTGGAATCCCGGGAAAAGGGGGCCTTCACGCTGTGGGATGAGCGGTCGCTGTCTCCTTTTGTATCGGCGCTGGCCCTGCTCATCGACAACTATCAGAAAACGCAGCTGCTGCAGCGGCAGGCGACGCATGACAGCCTCACGGGATTCCTGAACCGCCACATCATGGACGAACTGATTGCCGGCGAACTGCAGCGTTCGGAACGGTATCGCCATGATCTCAGCTTCGCCATGCTGGATCTGGATGCGTTCAAGGAGGTCAACGACCAGCTGGGACACCAGGAGGGGGACCGTCTGCTGCGGGTCTTTTCGGAGTGTATCCGGAAGACGATCCGGGTATCGGATCTGGTATTCCGATATGGAGGAGACGAATTCCTGCTGGTCCTTCCCGAGACAACGGCGGAACAGGCAAAAAACATCCTTGTCCGTCTGGGTGGTCTCAATTGTCCTGAATTGACGACTTCCCTCGGGGCTGTGACCTTCTCGGCGGGCATCTCGAGTTCCTGCGGCGACAGCGGTGTCCGGGACCTGGTCCGGCTTGCCGACGACCGGCTGTATGTCTCCAAGCGTCAGGGCCGGGGGATCATCACCCTTCAGTGACGGTTCCGCTCCTTGTGCAGGAGCCGTCCGCCGGTATACTGACAGTATGAAAATCGTTATCTGCGCCCAGGGCGGCGGGCTTAAGAAGTCATACAACAAGGCAGCTCAGGATGAATACAGCCGTCGCCTCCAGCATTATTGCGAGGTGAGCGTCATCGATGCTTCCTCGCACCAGCTTGCCGGATACGCCCGGTTCGAGGAGTGCGTCCGTGTGCTGCTGGATGCACGCGGAGAGGAACTCTCGTCCCACGACTTCGCCGAGCGTCTGCAGGGACTGATGAACATGGGGACGCGCAAGCTCCTGTTCTTCATCGGGGGCGCCGAGGGATTCAGTCCGGTCCTCCAGCCGTTCATCGAGCAGAACAAGAGCAACCGCCCTCTGTCGCCCGGTGTCAGCATCCTTTCGTTTGGCAAGCTGACCCTGCCCCACGAGCTGGCCAGGGTCATTCTTCTGGAACAGCTGTACCGTGCATTTTCCATCCTGAAGGGCGAACCGTACGACAAGTGACCCGGTCGTCCGTGTGTCATCACAATTGTGATGACAGCAGTCACAATCTATCTTCCAAGTTATCCACATTCTGAAGCGGACTCTTCGGTATCCTGAACATCCCTTTAACAGATCGTCTGCAGGCTTTCAGGAAAGGCGCATGGCACTATGCTGACAGGTTATCCACAAGAAGAGAAGACTCTTTTCATTGATGCCGCCGTTATATTTTTGTACGCCTTCCCGTTTTCCACATGTTTTTTCCCACAGGACCCGCTGATCGTCTCTCATGAGGAAGGGCAGATGCATGCAGGAAGGGCCGTCCGTCGCTGACGACGGTCCCGGAACCGGGCGTCAGCGACCCCCGTTCCCCAGTTCCAGGGCGTCAACAGACTTCCAGATGTCCTTCTCGCCGGCATACAGGAAGGAGACGAAGGCAACACGGAAAGAGAACGGCCGCAGTTCACGGCGAACCGCCTGTTCTGCACCGGCAAGCTCTTTCTGCGTCCTGAAGAACCCGATCGAGATATGGGGCACAAAATCGTCCGGCCGGTCAAACCGGATATGTGGAAATGCCTGCAGGACTGTCTGCCGCAACATGAGTATCTCCCCGGCGCTGTCGCGGGGCCTGAGCCACAGGACGGGCTCGCCGCCTTCAAAGGTGCCGGTCTCCGCAACACTGATCGTGAACGGGGACAGGCCGGCAAGAGTATCCTGGACATGCCGCCGCGCCGCCTGCCACGTCACGGTGTCAAGCTCGGTGGCAAACGCCAGCGTGATATGCGGCATGATCTGCGCCACATGAGGATCGTACCGGCGGCGGAACATATCAATGTAGCCGGCGGCATCG
This sequence comes from uncultured Caldisericota bacterium, assembly GCA_964516155.1. GTDB lineage: Bacteria > Caldisericota > Caldisericia > Cryosericales > Cryosericaceae > Cryosericum. The sequence continues at coordinate 3,251 of CAZEWU010000002.1, read as the reverse complement.
CCCGGTACGCAGAGAACGACTGCGCCGCTGCGTTGAAGCCTTATTTCTTCAGCCATGCCTGCAGTATATCCGGTGGTCTTCTGATTACAATGCCGGCTGTCTCCAGGTGGCGCGGCGGCATAAAATGCATACACTGGACCATGGCGCCTCCTGATATCCGGAGAGCGCTGGAGATGGAAGAAGAGGAGCAGATATGGCGAATGTGCACCAGGAAGCAATGGAACATCAGCCGACGGGAGTTCTGAGGCTCAATGCTGAAGAGGTGCGGAATATCCTCCCGCAGCGGGAGCCGTTCCTGTTCGTGAACGGGCCGGCCGACGTTGTCCCCGGCGTCCGCGTCTGTGCGCAGGTTGTGTTTGCCAGAGACCTGCCGCTCTATGCGGGGCACTTTCCGGGATTTCCCCTGACGCCCGGCGTCCTTATCGTGGAAGCCATGGCGCAGGCGTCGTCGCTGATCGTCCTCACCCTGCCGGAATATAGGGGGTATATCGGATATTTTGTCGGCATGAACGAGGTACGGTTTCACAAGGCGGTTTTTCCGGGAACCACGCTGACGCTCCGGGGCGCTCTGACGGGGAACAGACACGGCCTTGTGGAAAGCAGCATGGAAGCGTTTTCCGGGGATGTCCGTGTTGCGTCCGCCGTCCTTGTGACCATGTTCCGCCCGCGGCGTTCTCCATCCGACAGACAGCCGCAGGAAGCATTGTAGCATCGGTTAAAACGGGTCGCACGAAATGCGGTCCGTGCAGTTACGCGCAAGGGCTGCATCGTTGCAGCGGGGGTCCGTTGTTATCAGGGACTGCGCTCCCGATGGGCTGTATGCCGGCGTTCCTGCGCGGCGCATACGCGATCTTTCTGTATAGTTTTATTTTCAACTATACTGGTACGGTTGTGGCTGGACAGGTCACGCGGGAGGAACGGCGTGGAAGAAGTGGATAAAGGGTATCTGTTTACCGACATCGGTGTTCTTGAGATCGCCGGCAATGCCGCCGGTATCGTCTCTGTTCTCTTTGTCGAGGCACCCGACCCGGAAGCGAAGTGTGCAACGGCGGTCGTCCAGCAATGCATCGGGGAACTGGACCAGTATTTCGCGGGACGGCGCATCTCCTTTACTGTGCCGCTGGCCCTGCAGGGCACCGCCTTTCAGGAGTGCGTCTGGCGGGCCCTCCTGGCGATCCCTCTCGGGCACACCGTGAGTTATGGCGATGTGGCGCGGAGCATCGGGCGTCCCGCTGCCGCCCGCGCCGTCGGCGGCGCCGTACACCGGAACCCCGTCGGCATCATTGTTCCCTGCCATCGTGTCGTCGGAAGCGACGGCTCCCTGACCGGTTATGCCGGTGGACTGCAGCGCAAGGAATGGCTGCTGGCGCATGAGCGCCGGGTCCTGCTCGCTAGACGCGCAGGACTTCGCGCAGGGGCCTGACCTCGACTTCAGCTTTTTTCAGAGCGCGGGAGACGGCGGCGGCGATCGCCACAGCCTCCGGCGTATCTCCGTGGACGCAGATCGTGTCCGGGTGAAGTGAAAGCTGCGTTCCGTCAATGCTGACGACTGTTCCCTGTGTGACCATTCGGACGGCGCGTGCGGCGATCACCAGCGGATCATGCAGGACGGCTCCTTCCTGAGAACGGGGGACCAGCGAGCCATCAGCACAGTAGGCGCGGTCGGCAAATGCTTCGGCGGCAAAGAGCAGCTTTGCCTTGCGCGCAGCGGTCTCATGCGCTGTGCCTGCCAGTCCGACCATGATGAGGGCGGGGTTCACAGCGCTGATGGCGGCGGCGACAGCGTCGGCAAGCTTCTGGCTGCCGGCGGACTGATTGTACAGAGCGCCGTGAGGTTTGACATGGCAGAGGGGGATCCCCTCTGCGGTGCAGACGGCGACCAGCGCACCGATCTGGTACAGGCAGTCTGCGTACACCTCGTCCGGGGTGCAGGTCATGGAGCGCCTTCCGAACCCGGCGAGATCGCGGTAGCCGGGATGCGCTCCCACGGCGACGCACTGTTCCTTGGCTGAGCGCACGGTCGCAAGCATGACCTGCGGGTCGCCGGCATGAAAACCGCAGGCGATATTGGTGCTGGTCACGTGCGCCAGGACGCCCCGGTCGTCGCCGAGGCTCCAGACGCCGAAACTTTCCCCTGTATCACTGTTCAGATCAATGAGTCTGCCCATCTGTTCCCTCCTCTGTCCTTTCCTCCCATGTTACGACGTGACGTATTCCCTGAAGAACCAATACCAGTGTACCACCGGGATGAGAGATCCGCTGTGCGGGACGCAGCCGGACCAGCTGGAGACGGTCCTGCTGCTGCTTTACAAGGAGCGCCTGCGCCTCCTGCGGTGCGCAGCGACGGAAACGGACGGTATCGCCGGGCTGCAGCTGCGCCAGGCGTCCCAGTGCGGCGCTCGCGACAATGAAGGGCTTGATGTAGCCACCTGTGGTCTGACAGTCGGACAGGAGGAGGATGGGACGGCCGGAACCGGTGATCTGGACGGCGCCGGCCGGCACGTACTCCGAGATGATATCAGCGCTGCCGGCAAGCTGCAGCGCCGGCCCGTCCAGACGGCACCCCATGCGGTCTGTCCCGGCCGTCACCTGCCACGCGGTGGTCAGAAAACGTTCCTGTGCCGCCGGTGTCAGGGCCTGCTGCTGCGGCCCGGGCAGGACGGGGATGGGCGTATCCGTTGCGCCGGGCGTCCGGAGTTCCGGCGGGCAGACGTATCCCTCCAGGGCCCGTACAGCGGCAGCCGGCGGTCGGAGAGGAAGAGTGTCTCCCGTACGCAGCGCACGCCCGTCCAGACCGCCGAATCCCGCCCGCAGCAGAGTAGAGCGGCTTTTCAGGACCGGGGGAAGGTCGATGCCGCCCGCAACACAGAGCCATGCGCGGCACCCGGTCGGCGCAGTACCGAAGGAGACGACGTCGCCCGCATGGATGAGGCAGGCGGTCCACGGTGCGACCGGTATGTCGTTGCATGTCATCTGCAGGTCGGCCCCGGTCATCGCGATCAGGGCGTCTGTGTCAAAGATCAGTTCCGGCCCCGTTACCGTCAGTTCAAGGGCGGCTGCACCGGGGTCGTTTCCCACCAGGAGGTTCCCCAGTGCCAGCGCCTGAGGATCCATCGCTCCTGAAACAGGCACGCCGAGGTCCTGGCAGCCCCACCGGCCGGCGTCCTGTACTGTTGTGAGAAGTCCCGCCTGCCGGACGGTCATGCCCGGGAGTTTTCCACAAATAGTGGAAATCTGTTGATAACTTGTTG
>CAZEWU010000001.1:0-32688 GCA_964516155.1 uncultured Caldisericota bacterium | reverse complement strand
GCCGCCGTTTGTATAGACATCTTTGTTGGTTGTTGCATTGATCTTGCCGTAGCCGTGTCCGGGGATGGTCACGCGCGTGTCGCGGGGGATGGACATGATCTTGACCTTTCTGGTCACCGTATCGACGCTGACGAGCATGATGCTGTCCGACCGGCCGGGGTCGTCCTTCATACGGGAATCGCATCCGAGCACCAGGATGTTGAGATACTTCTTCAAACTGACCGGCGCTGCGGATGGTTGCCCTGCCTGTCCTGCCTCAGGAGCCTGGTGAATGCCGTGATACAATTTCCAGACTTCATACCCGACGGCGCCGATGGCGCAGACAAGCACCAGAAGAACAACAGTGACAACGATCCTGCGTGTTGTTCCGGAACTGCGCCGCTTTTCGTACGATGAACCGCTTCTCATTTTCCATCCCCCATTCATAATTGTGTCCCTGCCGCCAGTGAGACGAAACCTGACAGAAAAAGTTCCCTCGCCGGGCCCGGCAGGTTTCATGATACCAGCGATTTTCATGGTTGCACGGGGTGCCGCCGCTCTTTCCCGACGGTTGTATTTGTCGGGGACAGCGCAATACTATATTCAGTTGGTAACATGCGATATTCCGGTAAACAAAAGTGGATCAGGCTATCCGTGGGCATGAGATGCCCGGGAAGGACAAAGATGGAGATCAAACTACGTCAGATCGATCGGCATCACAAAGAGGAATTCGTCGATGAGAATGTTTCAGAAGAACTGGAGCGTTTCATGTCCAGGAGTCTGGATACCATCGCGGGGCACGGGCCCAGCGGCGATTATGCTCCTTATGCTATTATCAGTGACAAAGGCCATATTGTCGGCTTCATCATGGTCGGGCAGAAATCCGAGAATGGCGGCTACTGGCTGGCAAAACTGATGATTGACAGCTGCGAGCGCCGCAAAGGATATGGCAGCGCCGCTCTCAGGAAAGCAATCAAGATGCTCCAGGAATCTCCGGAATGCCGGTCGGTCGTTGTCAGTTATGCTCCTGGGAACACGGCGGCAAAAGCCCTTCTGGAGCAACTTGGGTTTACCCTCACCAGCGAGGAGAAGAACGGTGAACTGATGGCCCGTCTGGCCATCTGCGGCGGCTAGGAGCGGCTGGTATCTGCAGGAGGAACAGGTTTTTTTGCCTGTGTGAACCCAACCAGGGCGCAGACGCTGGGGACCAGGTACAGGAGTGTGCCGAGAACACGTGAGTCATCGTTGAGGTGCAGGGGCTGAGCCAGGAGGAAGACGAGAGCGAGCCCGGCGAGGGCTGCGACGATAGCTTTCCAGACGCTGTGCGGTTGATGCAGAGGGATGGCGACCAGCCACATCCCTGTGATGAAACCGATGGGGTAGGCCGTGACGCTCCCGAAAAAAGCCCCGACGATATCTCCCCATCCACTGCTGGCACCTCTTCCCAGGAGGAAACCGAGCCAACTGCCGGCTGCAAGAAAGAGCAGACCGACGACTCCTCCTCCGAGAAGTTCCAGCAGAATATTGCGCAATGAATGCCGCATTGTTTCAGAGCGCCGGTTTCAGAAGCTCAACGACATCGCGGACCGTCAGGATGCGCAATTTGCCAAGCGGACCCTCGGTCAGGGCGTCGAAGGCGATATCGCGAAGTTCACCGGCGCTGATGCCAAGGTCCCCCAGTGTTGTGGGGGCTCCCCATCGCTGGAACGTGCTTTTCATGGCGGCGATGCCCTCCCCGACCGTGCCGGCGCCCCAGACGTTTTTTGCCCATCGCTGGAACTGCCCCGGATTGTTCTCGCACTGGTACTGCATCCAGGCCGGGAGAATGACTGCCAGGCCGGATCCATGAGCGATGTCGGGGTGCAGTGCGCTCATGGCGGCCTCGATGGTCCGGGCGGACCAGTCGCTGTCCTCGATCCCGGCTGCGCTGAGGCCGTTCATGGCCAACGTGGCCGCCCAGGCAAGGTTGGCACGGGCGCCATAGTCGGCATAATCGCCCTGCAGCCTGTCCACCATATGGATCACAGTGCACATAAGTGATTCATCCAGCGCGAGCGTTGTTTCTTCAAATGAACCGACCAGGTAGCTTGCCATGACGTGGCAGAGGACGCTCACAGCCCCGTTGATGGTCTGCCGCCATGGCAGGCTTGTCTGGACCGCGGGATCGATGACGGCCACGCGGGGATAGAGGAGTGGAGAGGAGACAGCCCATTTCTGGTGCTGTTCGCTGTTTGTGAGAACCGCCCAGGGATCCATCTCGCTGCCGGATGATGAAATGGTCAGGACGGCGTAGACGGGAAGTGCCCGTTCGATGGGGATGCGATGCTCAAAAAATCCCCAGATATCTTTGTTATACGCGCCGATGGCAGCGCATTTCGCAATGTCAATGACACTGCCACCGCCTACTGCAAGAAGACCGTCAACCTTCTGATCAGCGGCAAGCCCGGCGATTTCCTGCGCCCGTCCGAGATCCGGGTTTGGGCGGACGCCCCATGCCTCAACGACTTCGATGCCTGCCGGATGCAGGGACTGGAGGACAGCCTGATAAACGCCGTTTTCACGGATGGAACCACCCCCTGCAACCAGCAGGACCTTGTGCATGTCGTCTGCAGCAAGAGAACAACCGATCTGTTGCACGGTACCGCGTCCAAAGAGGATACGCGTTGGATTATAGAATTCAAAGTTGTGCATCGCGCTCCTTTCACTGCAGGATCACTGCCTGCGTTCTCAGCGTAGCACGGCGGGGTTTCTCTTCAAGAGTGTTCCGGAAATACCGACAGAGCTCCGAACATATACCAGATCCCTGCGCCGATGGTGCGGCCTGCAGCCCGTTCTTCTGCCAGGAACGCCGGGATCTCTTCGCGTTTCAGCAGCACGACGTCGATCTCCTCACAGGGCTCAAGCTCCTGCTGCGGATGCTGGTTGCGCGGGTCGGTTTCGTCAACTTCGGCGCTCAGGATATACAGGTCGTCGTCAATCAGCCCCGCATTGAGTTTGAGCAGAGGACTTGATCCGACGACATGCCCTATATATCCTGTTTCCTCACGCAGTTCGCGCATGGCCTCGGCGGCGGGATCGCTTCCACGCGGAGCGCCACCGGCACAGAAACCGATGACGGTGTTCTCGATCGCCTGGCGGTACTGACGCAGGAAAATGAATCGCCCGCTCGGTACAAGCTTTGCTGCAGTCACCACGACATAGGAGTCGCTGGTATGGGACACCGATTCCCAGTGCACTTCCTCGCCCCTGCTGTTGAGGTACCTGTCTTCCCGCAGAACCAGCCAGTCGCCCTTCCCAATGACTCGTTCGCCGATCTTTTTCATGTACTCATCTCCCCTGACAATCCAGTTGTTTCAAGCTGCTGTCTCTACCAGCATATCCTGATCAGGAGGAACCCGGGTCATTCTGCGGACGACGTCGTGTTCACAATACCGGGACGCCACTCGAAGACTGAAATAGCGCCCGTTTCCCGAAAGCCCATCCTGTCATACAGCGGGACAAGATCCGGGTTGCACTGCAGGGCAAGGCTGCGATATTCCATCTGCACGGCTTCAGCACAGGCTGCACGGACCAGGTTGGTTCCGACTCCATGCCGCCTCTTCTCCGGCAGGACCGCCAGCCAGTGCAGACCGGCCTTCCCGTTTCCCGTGAAGAGGAGAGCTCCGCCGACAGGCGTTCCCCTCATGACCGCTGTCAGACGATGCCAGCGTCCCGATACCAGACCGGTGGAGGCCAGGTACGTACGCAGATCCTCAAAATGCGACAGACCGAAGCCGTCAAGAATGACCTGTCCCCACAAGTTGCGTTCCTGTTCCGAGACGGCGGGAACGATCGTGAAATCGGGAATGTACTGCAGAGGAACCGGCACGATCTCCAGTGAACGCTCCATGGTCCTCCAGACATACTGGAATGTAACGCCGTGCCGGGCAAGGAGTTCCGGCAGCGTGCATGGCGTTGCCTGTTCATCAGCATACCAGGAGACGGGAATTGCAGCCTTGCGAAACGGGGCAAGCAGTTCCTCGATCTCCGCTTCCGCTGTTGCAGTGTGCAGTCGCAGTGCAAAGATACGGTTGCGGTCGACGGACGGCGTCCGCACCGTGGCAGCAGGAGGGCCGTCGCTGAATACCGCCTCCGGCGGTCCGTCGACTGTTGCGAAATATTGTTCCAGCTCAGTCCCTGCAGTCAGGGGAGTGTCTGCATCCGCGGCACTCACGTTCCGGGGCGGCGCCTAGTCCTCATCTTCGTCATGGGCGGAATGCTCATCGTCTTCCTGGTACAGGTGCCCCGTCACATTTGCTGCGAGGAGGGCGGCGAAGACATCGGACGGCGTCACGTCGAAGGGCATGACGCTCATGAAGTTCGCGGTGCTGCACGCTGTCTCGGCAACCTTCATGAGCGACTCCCGGTCGATATCACCGAGTCCGATCTCATCAAGGGTCATCGGAAGGCCCGTACTCAGGAACAGGTTCATGACGTCATCCATTTCCTGACGCGGCGCGTCTTCCAGAACCAGCTGCACGATGCTCCCGAAGGCTGCCAGCTCGCCATAGGACTGGGATCGTGCTTCTGGAAGGATAGTCAGGGCGTTGCCGACACTGTGCGCTGCTGCGCAGCCGCTGTTCTCGAATGCCATGCCGGCGCAGTAGATGCTTGCTTCCAGGACGTGCTCAAAGGCACTCGTCGGGAGTTGATTCTGCGATGCTATCAGGGCCCGCAGCCCATCAGCAAGAACGGTCTCGTACCCAAGCTGCGCCAGGGTATACGATGAAAGCGTTCCCTTGCCGCCGATAAGATTGTCCGTATCGTTCCGGCGGCGTGCCTGCGCACCCAGCCAGGTCGCTATCGTGTTGCCCATGCCTGCGACCAGCGAACGCGTCGGGGCCTGCGCAATAAGAGCGCTGTCAACGATAACGATATCGGGATGGTGCGGATAGGTGCGAAATTCCTGGAACGTCCCATCGTTATCCGTGATAATAGAAATACGACTGCACGGCGCGCCCGTCGCAGCCGTTGTCGGAACAACGATGAGGGGAAGCCGGTGCATGGCTGCAACGGCCCGCGCCGCATTGATGGCCCGTCCGCCGCCAATGCCGAGGACGACATTGCAGGAGCTGAGATCGCAGACGGTCGACAGACGGTCGATCTCCGGTCCTGTACAGACACCGGAAAACTCTTCGTAGATGAGGACACTCTCCGTCTCCCTGAATACACGTTCCATCAGGTCGTGGACCATTGTCATCGTCTGGTCCTCGGCGACGACAAGGAACTGATTACCCAGTTGTGAACCGTATTCGTGCAGCTTGTTGATCTCTCCGGGTCCCTGGATGTACTGATCTGGAGCTCCTATGATTCTAGCCATTGTTTACCTCCGCTTTCAACGTACTGCCTGAAACTCTTCCGTCTTGGCGCAGCCAGAATGCTGCAGCAGGATTCTCCTTCTTGACAGTTTATCAGGTCTGCCGTGAAAACGCAACCGCCCATGCTATACTGGCCTGGTGAAGAGATTTTTCTCGCAGAGCTGTAACGTTCGGGAGGAAGTATGGCAAAGGCAACGCTGCATCCAGGAACGGCGCTCAGTCCCGTCCCTGTTGTCCTCGTCACTGCAGGAACGCAGGAAGAATCTGATATAACGACCCTTGCATGGGCCGGTATGCTGTGCTCTGACCCGCCGATGATCGGGATCGGCGTTCGTCCCACGCGCTGGCTGCATCATTTCATCGTTGACCAGAACGCTATTGTGGTCAACGTTCCGGACGTACTCCATGTCCGGCAGCTGGATCTGTGCGGCACGATCTCGGGGAAGAAAAAGGACAAATGGGACCTGACCGGGTTCACGCGTGAACGAGGCTCAACGACAGAGACACCTCTCATCGCAGAGTGCCCGCTCAACCTTGAGTGCGTTGTCCGGCAGACGCTGCATCTTGGCAGCCATGACCTGTTCATCGGTGAAATCGTTGCGGTGCATGTGGAAGAGCGTATCCGGCGGAGTGGACGCCTTGATGCGAGTGCTTTTGACCCTGTCTGTTATATCGATGGGCAGTATCGGCATCTGGGCGGAAAGATCGGAGACGTTGGTTTTTCTCATTCGTAGTCCAGATGTTCCGTTGCCGGGAACTTCTGTCGGTTTCGGAATAAATATGGCCGTCAATTGTTCACGTTCCCTCTTGTAGAAAATCGGCATTTTCCTATCCTTCAGCCAGAAGGTCGTGCGAAAGGCAGGCGCTCGATCTTGGCTGATGGTGCGGCGGTGAGAGGACTATCCGCACACATCGATCGAAAGAAAGAAGGGGATGTACATGAAGAAGTTGCTTGTTGTGATGATCGTATTCCTGTTAGCTGTCGGCCTGGTGGGGTGCGGTAGTTCCAATCAGACGACGGGTGGTACGGGGGAAGATACGTCAGGTGACACCAACGGCAAAGTTGTCGAGATCGATGCCAAGAAGGCTCAGGACCTTATTAACAATGACACGAGCCTTGTAATCGTTGATGTTTCGGGCAAATGGGCGGAAGGACATCTTGTCGACGCCCTGAATATTCCAGTGGATAAGTTGCAGGCGGCCATCAACAACGGATCCCAGCTGGATGCCAGCAAACATTATCTTGTGTATTCCCGTGATGAAGAATCAAGCAAGAAAGCAGCAGATATGCTTGTCAGTAACTCGTTTACGGTCGTGAACCGGTTGAAAGGCGGCATGGACGCGTGGGTCGCCGCTGACGGCTACGTAGAAAAGTAGGATCTCCGGGGCAGAGACAGACCGGCGGTTCTGCTGATGGCCTGTCTCTGCCCCGTTCAGCGTCATGAACGAGGTTTCTCCATATGGATATCGCTCTCATGTCCTTCGCGGCGTTCGACTTCTTCTGTGTAGACATGAGACCGTTCCTCTGCTGCGGTCAGCGCCTGTTCCGCCCCGGCGCGCCCCGGTGCGGAGAACCAGTCGCGGGCGATGATGCGTTCCATCCATTTGTGAATGCGGGTGAGTTCCGTCTCGTTTTCCTCGATCTCGGCATACGTGAATTTCTCCTGGGACGTTTCCTGCTCCAGTTCATTTACCAGGCGGTCACACTGCTCGATGATCTCTCTGTAGTCGGCATCGCGCTGCGTCTGGAAGGTATTGACGACCCGGTCGTCGTCGGCGGCGTCGACGAAGACCATGTTGCTGATCATGACCTCTCCGCCGTCTGCTGCGACATCCGTCTTGAGAACTTGCACCTGAGCCAGCAGATTCTCCTGCATCGGCAGGACCGCCGCTCCCTGCTGGAGGTAGACGGCCCCCAGTTCCTTGAGTTTGCGCCACAGGTAGACCCGCGTCCGCGACGGTTCGGCCGGGACCCTGTAGGTGACAGCCAGCCATGTTCTCATACAGTCCGTCCGTTTTCCTGGCTGTGATTCATGAGGACCGTCAGCCCGATCATGGCCGCGAATGCCAGGATGGACCCGAAGAAGAAGGGAGCGCTCGGATTCACATGCTGCCACAGAAGGCCGGCGATCAGGCTTGCTGGAAGCGCGCTGATACCGATAGCTGCATTGTAGATCCCGTAAGCGGTGCCCCTCTTCTCGGACTGAGGGACCATGTCGGCGACCATGGCGGGGCCTACGGCATCCGTCATGGCGTAAAAGACGCCGTAGAGGGCATACAGGGCCCAGACCTGCCACGGCCGCGTCGCAAAGCCGAAGCCAAGATAGACCAGCGCATAGACAAGCCATCCGAGACGGATGATGCGTCCGCGCCCGATGCGGTCGGACAGGATGCCGGCGGGGACCGACAGGGCCGATGTCACGGCTTTCCACATGGCCAGCATCAGGAAGATCTGCACCAGATCGAGCCCTGAACGTTGTGCTTTGAGCATGAGGAAAGCGTCGCTGCTGTTCCCCAGCGTAAAGACGATCATAATGGCGAGGAATGCTTTGAACCGTCCGTCGAAACCGCGCAGGGAGAGATTCAATGTGCGCTGCTTGCCCGCGCGGGGAGCGTTCTCACGGATGAAAAAAGCGATGAGCGGCAGGGTCAGGAGAGCGGGGATGCTGACGAGAATGATAAGACGCTGGTACATACTGCGTGTCAGCTTCATGGCTGTGGCTGAACCCCCGGCGGCGATCATGGCGGCTGCCGCCGTCATTCCGAAGACCGATCCGAGCGTATCCATCGCATTGCCATACCCGAACGAACGTCCGAGCTTTTTCTTCTCCGAAGAATCAGCCAGCAGAGCGTCCTTGGGAGAGGAGCGTACGCCCTTTCCCGTGCGGTCGGCAAACCGCAGGAATGCTGCAAGCGGCCACGAATTGACAAAGTAGAGGAACGGTTTGGTGATGTTGGAGATGGCGTATCCGGTGAAGGCCAGCCATTTCCGCTTCTTGAGGCGGTCTGACAGCCAGCCGAAGACCCACTTGAGGATCGTCGCCGTTGTCTCGGCAAATCCCTCGATAAAACCGATGACTGCCGGCTGGACCCCCAGCGCGTTTGACAGAAACAGCGGCAGGGTTTTCACGGTGACCTCGCTGCTGAAATCCGTCAGCATGGAGACGAAGCCGAATACAAAAACGTTCTGACTGAGTCCGAAGAATTTGCGCTGTGGCCGTTCTCTGCTTGTGCTGTCGTTCTGTACTGTGGGATCCATGATGTTCGCTCCATGAAATAATGTAACGCCCGTAACATATGTAACAGACGTTACATTACTCTTTTTCCATGCGTTGTCAATGAATTCTACAGCCGGGACAGGACAATCGGAGTTCGGGCGGCATTGATCTGAAAAGAAACAGGAGTTTTCTGCAGTATGGCGGAGATTCGTCTTAAAATAATGTAGTAATCATGCTCTACTCTTGATAATAAATTTAATTGAATTACCTTCATAATATGATGAAAATCTGTCGACAGGAGACAGAAAGGAGATTACACAGATGTATCATGGAAAATTCAGGGGCACGTATTATGAGGCGGGTTACAGATGGGGAAGGCTGCTGCTGAATCATGGAAAGACTCTCGAATGTTGTCCGACGTTCACACCTGACGATGAAGCGCGGAAATTCGCGCATCTTTGCAGAGCCCGGTACCGGGAATTCTATCCAGAGGTCCTCGACGAGATCAACGGGATTGCAGATGGGCAACGATTGCCGGTCGAGACATTGGAAACGATTCTGTTCTCCATGTATTGCATGCGTTTCGATAATCACTGCACATGCTTTGCTTTCAGCAATGCAAAAGAAATCGTATTTGCGCGCAACAGCGATTTCCTTGTCAGCATAGAGAAGCTATACATGAACTGTCTGTATTCTATTGATGGTGCTTATGCCTTCAATGGGAACACTACTGCTTACGTTGAGATGGAAGATGGAGTCAATGAGCATGGGCTTGCAGCCGGACTGTGTTTTGTCTATCCGAAAATAAACAAACCGGGGCTTAACGCGGGGATGCTGGTACGGTATATCCTCGAAAAATGCAGGACGACCGGGGAAGCGATCTCTGCGCTGAAGAACCTCCCGATAGCCTCGTCGCAGACCATTACGCTTGCGGACAGAAGCGGAGATATCGCAGTTGCTGAATGTAATGCAGAGAGACTCGTTGTCATAAAGCCGGAGACAGACAGGGACTTCGTTGTGGCGGCAAACTGCTTCACGTCGCCGGAGATGCTTCCTTACCGAAACACAGAGATCGACGATTGGCGTGCCGATGAACGCTATCGTTCAGCGTATGGCGCTCTCAAACACCATCCGGCGGAATCGTCGGTGGAGTTCGCAGAAGATATCCTGGCCGGAAAGTACGGATTCATGTGCCAATATGACAGAAAGGCCAATGCCGACACGGTCTGGTCGGTTGTCTGTGATCTGAGAAGACGGCAGATATGGCGTGCCGAGGGGAACCCATCAAGAAAGCCGTTCACAAAAGACACGCGAATGAGGATATGATAAGGACCTGAATCGATCGCACGAGTTGTGGATATCGAAGAGCAGGGAACCGGGATATGGCTGAGATCACCCGACAGGTATGATGCGTGAACAAGGAGAAATGACAGCGATGATATGGCAAGACGATCATGCGGATCAGAGCGGCTTTGACAAGTCACGTTACAAAGGATACCTGGTCTGCGCCGACATCCGCGGCGCTCTGGACTATCTTGATGCATGCGGAGAGACGGCGAGAGCTCAGGCGCTTCGTCAAAGGCTTGTAAGTCCGCCAGGATCGCAGAGTGGAATCATCCTTGCAGATCGTATCATCGATGCCTATCACAGGTACTTTCAAAACTGCTTTGCGCCGGTCGATGCCACCACAGCGCCCAAAACGAGAGAACCTGCAGCGCGAAATGAACTGGAAAAAGAGCTCCGGATGATCCTTCATCAGCCGGACAGGAGCCTGGATGATCTGGAACAGGCATTGACCGGGATATTCAATGATCTTGGTCTGTCCTATCTCGGCGGCAGAACTTGCGGCTATTACGGCCCCTACATCTGGCGAGAGACTGCGGAAACCACATATGAGGTAGAGATCCCGTCGGGAAAAGAGCATGTCGTCGTGCACTGGATGGATGGCTTCATCAGCCGGAGCTGGCTTGACTGGCTCTCGGGTGGCGAGTATGGTGCCGGCGGGTGGGCCGGGAGCGGCGGACTTTATTGTGTAAAAAGCGCTTATAAGGGAGAGCTGGAAACTCCAACCTTTACAATATCGTTCCTGAAACATGAAGCGCAGCATCAGGCCGACTATCGCTATGGCGAAATGTCAGCGCGGGATCTGGAGTATCGTGCAAAGCTGGTCGAGCTGATCTTCTATCAGGATCCGTCTTTTCTGCACGCACTGCTGGCTTCAGGTGATCCGTCCGACAAAGACAACAGTCACGCTTATGCCGCGGCCATGATAACGGACCGGTTGTCCCGGTACCTGGGAGCCCGGTTTCAGTGTGACGGAATGAATATGCTGAACCAGGCGGCACGTACGATGGCATTATGGAATAATTTCAAAGAGAACATCCAGAAGGGAGCAGCTTATCTGCTTGAAGAACATACAGTACTGGTCAAGAAGGCCTGTGCCGCTCGCGCTTTTCCGATTGAGGTTATCTGAGACAGGTGGTGATACTGTGCGCCTATGGCAACGGTCTGGCGTCGTCATCGCTTCGCGTATCATGCTGTTTTTTCGCTGATCTTCTGTCACGGATGGCATCCAGCACGACGCCCATGGTCGCCAGGGCAAACAGGACGAGGCATACAACGATGACGACAACTTTGTAATTTGTCCGTACGATCCTGCCGATCGCTGCAAAGAAACCCTCATGCTGGTTTGGATCGATCACTGGTGTTGTCATGCTGTGCCTTCCCTTCTCATGAGTTTGAGACAGATGTTCACTGCTTTATGTTACCCTATGCTGGTGCGATGGTCAGGCAGAGGAGATCGATGATCTTGGAGCGGAGGTTATAGAACCAATTGTTGCTGGAAACAAGTCCATTTGTCATGATTGTTGCCGGAACGGAGTCTGCTTTGCCGTCCAGGATCTTCCGGACGGCTGTATAAACGACCCTGGTCTGGATAAGGCTGGTGTGGTCGATGTAGCGGACGACATAGTTCTTCCTGGCTCCTGCAAGTCCGACACTGGATGTCCACACCAGCCCGTCTGTGCCGACAACGCCTGTTCCCAGAGAATACTGAGGGCCCTTGCTGGTGACTTTGAATTCTCCGGCGATTGTGTAGTAGCTGACATCATGGCGAGTGTCAGCGCTCTTTCCTCTTGCCTGGACCAGCGTCTCCCGGTTGATGCTTCTGAGCAGGACAAGATCTGCAAATCCTGAGAAGCTCAGCATCAGGGAAGGGGAGATGATCCTGTTGGGCGTACCGATCATGACGCAGTCTCTGATGTTGTTCCTGTAATGATTGCCCTGAAGATCCACACTCTCGATATATCGCCTGGCGGCGAGTCCTCCCATACTATGACCGACAAGGTCGATCTTGCTGCATCCTTCCAGTTCTTTCACGTAATCGATTTCTCTCTTCAGGTTCTCTGTGTAATATGCAAGAGGCAGCAGCGTCGGAAGACAATCGTTGCCACAATAATCGCTGATGTAGACGTCATGGTGCTCTGCGTCCTGCGCCGGGAAATACCAGAGGTTGTACGGGTACGCCGAACTGCGCAGGTTACATCCTGAGCTGCTGCCGGACAGTTCTTCCGCCATCCCCTTCCACAGGTCTTCCGGATGGAACGGGACCAGGAGCTGCAGACCATAGATCAGCAGCACCGGGGTTCTGGTGGAGACCTTACCTGTCAATCTCGGGCTGGAATCTGTTGCGCTGTCGGCAGTCGTCTGCCGTGGCAGCAGACAGCAGCCAAGAACAATACAGACAGCAAGCAGCACCGCAACTGTTTTCATCATCCTGTTCCTCTTTGAAATCTCCTGTGTAAATACATTATATCCTAAGCATACCATTTTTTCCGAGATGATGATATGCGATGTGAAACAATCGGGAGCTATCTGGGGGGAACAGGCTGCAGGAAAAGAGCGGCCGGGGACGGCGGCTGTCCCTGTTCCAGACCCTGAGGCTCCCTCCGGCGTCAGATGTCATGACATTCACGATTGACATGGCGTTGTCAGTCTCGCATGCATCAGATCAGGAAGTCATCAGTGTCTTCGGGGATATCAGTGTAAGGTCGCGGGAAGTAATGCTATAGTTACATAGTAAAGAAGAAGTTTTCTAACGTTGAAGTCTGGGGGCGGGAAAAATGAGGAAATACAGAGATTTCAAACTAAAATACCGTGAACAGGACCCGCGGGATGTGTTCTGCGATTTCTCATTTGTGACGCAACCAGGCGTAAGCTGGGAATACCCCTATGAAAAACTCGCCGCGATGGCACAGCCCGAGAACTGGGGGTTCACTCACGAAGAGTTCAGGACGCGTTATCCGCAGCAGAAATATCCGATCCTGATGAATTACCTCAACTACACGTTCCTCCGCCTGCAGGATCTCGATCTCATCGCGTACACGGACGATGGGACAAAAGCATGTTTCAACACAGGGCTCCTGACAATTGAAGAACAGAGCATCTATATAACATTTTACAGGAACAGGAAAGCAGAACTGTACAACAAACCAGACTGGACGCTCTTCGGTTTTGCCAACTCATACGACGTCCGGAAAAGTGGAAATTTTACTACGCTGCCTGACTCGGCCTGGTACTACGAAGACCCGACGGAGTTGTTCTTTGACTGCCGTATCAAGACGATGGACATTGATTACGATCATATCCTGAACGAGGATATCGACCGGCTGCCGGAAGTCCTGCAGAAAAATCACTTCCTGGCGCTCAATCAGCTGAAGGCACAGGTGGATTCCACCCGCGAACGCGCCCGCCGCAACTACAAGCTTGCTATTCCTCACTGGTATGAAAACAGGGTCCAGCTCCTGATGCCGCTTAACCTGGTCGAACCGGGAAAAGCAGACCTGGCTCTCGTGATAGAAAAGGATCCTGCAGCACAGGTCTACCTGGCCCGCACCATCCTTTCTCTGGATATGGCGTACATGGACGCACGGCTGATCGCCCGGCCGGACCGCGAGTGGCTGGATCCCTGATTCAGGAAAGACTGTGCGTTGTCTGTGGATGACGGCGGAACTGTGCCGTGATCCATGAGTTTCCTCCCTGCTGTACTTTTTTTGGCAAATTGTTACTACGTTAACGGAAAGGAAAATCAACTACAGGGAGGAGTTGTGAAGAAGTCAACGGTTCGGGTGTATGGGTATCGCTGGGTTGTGCTGGCGGTGTTCATGCTCATCAATATCACCATCCAGATGTTGTGGATCAGCTATTCTCCGATCACGGGGCCGGCGGCGAAGTTTTACGGTGTGACCGATCTCAAGATCGGTCTGTTGTCGATGATGTTCATGATCGCCTTCATCCCTCTTTCCATTCCGGTCTCGTGGATGATCGATACGTGGGGGTTTCACAGAGCCGTCAGTATCGGCGCCGTGCTGATGGGTGTGTCCGGTATCCTGCGGGGGCTTGCGGGAGCCAACTACGGTCTTGCGCTGGCGTCGACCATTGGTATCGCCGTCGCCCAGCCTTTTCTCCTCAATGCCTGGACAACAGTCCCTGCAAAGTGGTTTGAACTCGAATTCCGTGCTACGGCGGTCGGTCTGGTAACGCTGGCGTCTCTTGCCGGTACGGCCGTGGGCATGGTCTTGACGCCGATCCTCATCCAGCAGATGTCGATCGCTCACGTGCAGTTGCTGTATGGTATCCTGGCGGCTGGTTCGTCGGTACTCTTCATCCTGCTGGCGCGTGAGAAGCCTCCGACGCCGCCATGCCCGGCGGGGCAGGAGACGCGTGCGCTTATGCTGGATGGACTCAAAAATGCTCTCAGAAACAGGATGTTCTGGATGTTCCTGATTGTCTGCTTTATTGCGCTGGGACTCTTTAACGGCCTGTCGACCTGGGTCGAACCCATTATCCGGCCTCGCGGCTTCAGTCCGGAGCAGGCGGGAACGCTTGGTGCTCTGATGCTGATCGGCGGCGTGGTCGGCGCCGTGGTGATCCCAGCCCTTTCGGACCGGCAGCACAAACGTCGCAAGTATCTGATGATCGGCGTTCTGGGTGCGATCCCGGGTCTTATCGGCGTGACGTTTGCCCGTTCGGCCTGGCTCCTGATGTCATCTGCGTTTGAGCTGGGGTTCTTCCTTACCAGTCTGAGCCCGGTCGGCATGGAGTATGCCGCCGAGATCACCTACCCGACGCCGGAAGGAACATCCAACGGTCTGATCCAGCTCTTCGGCCAGGCTGCCGTCGTCTATGTCTATGTCATGGAAGCCATGCGCACGAAGGACGGCTCCTTTACCTTCTCATTGCTCTTCGCTGTTCTTCTGCTTGTTATCTGCGTGGGCATCGTGACCCGTCTGAAAGACCCGGCCAGTCCCCGCGTTGCCACAGAGGAAAAGACATGAGCAAACATACGGGATCATATATTCTCGCGATTGATCTGGGGACATCGGGGTGCAAGACAGCGCTGATTTCCGTGACCGGTGTCATTGCAGGATGGGAATTCCAGGAAGTGCCGCTGCATGTACTGCCGGGCGGAGGAGCGGAGCAGGATCCGGAGGACTGGTGGAACGCGTTTATGGCGACCGCCGGCAAGCTGATCCACAAGAAGCTTGTTCCTGTGGAGGATATCGTCGGCGTCTGCTGTTCGACCCAGGGAGAGGGAACAGTGCCGGTGGACCGGAACGGCAGACAACTCATGAATTGCGTGTTGTGGATGGATATGCGTGGTGCCGTCAACCTCAGGCAGATCACACGCGGTTCCGTCAACGTCGCAGGATACGATCCTGTCCGGCTGATGCGCTGGATCAAGTTGACGGGCGGGGCGCCTGCGCTGTCCGGCAAGGATCCGTCGGCCCATATGCTCTTTATCCGTGATGCATTCCCGGAAGTGTATGCAAACACGTTCAAGTTTCTGAATGTACCGGATTACATGAACATGCGTCTCTGCGGGCGGGTCGCCGCTACACCCGATTCCATCCTGACGTCCTGGGTCACGGATAACCGCGATTCAACTCATATCGTCTATTCGCCGGCACTCCTGCGGAACTCCGGTATCGATGCCGACAAGTTTCCTGAGATCGTTTCCTGTGATTCCATACTGGGTGAAGTGAAACAGGACGTCGCGCATGAACTGGGGCTCAAACCCGGGGTCCGCGTGGTGGCGGGGTCCATCGATACGACGTCGGCAGCCGTCGGCTCGGGGGCCGTCCGTGATTACGAGGCGCACCTGTACATCGGGACGTCCTCCTGGATCGCTGCGCACGTGCCCTTTATGAAGACCGACGTCGCGAGTTCACTGGCCTCGGTGCCCTGCGCCATCCCGGGGAAGTATCTGATGACGGTGCTGCAGACAACGGCGGGCGGCAATCTGATGTTCCTGCGCGACAAGATCCTGTATCACAAAGACGAGTTGCTGCGCGAGGAACGGGCGCCCGATGTATACCAGATCATGGACCGCATTGCAGAAAGGGTCCCGCCGGGGAGTAACGGCGTTGTCTATACGCCGTGGATCTATGGCGAACGTTCCCCCATCGAGGACCGTCATGTCCGTGCATCTATCTTTAATCTCTCGCTGGAGAACAGCCGGGAGGACCTGATCCGCGCTTTTCTGGAAGGCGTTGCCTTTAATACGCGGTGGATGCTCGGTCCCGCCGAGAAGTTCCTGGGGCGTAAACTGACGTCGCTTAATATTGTCGGCGGCGGTGCGAAGTCTGATATCTGGTGCCAGATCTTTGCCGACATCCTCAACGTGAACGTCCGCCAGGTGGCGGATCCCATCGAGGTGAACGCGCGCGGAGCTGCATTCATCGCCGCCGAAGCGCTGGGATATATGAAGTTTGAGGATGCGGCACAGTATGTGACTATTGCCAGAGAATATGCGCCTCTGTCGGAACACCGGGCTATTTACGACAAGATCTACGGGGAATTCGTTCAGTACTATCACCAGACGAAGGGTCTGTACCGGGAGATGAATCCGTAAGGCGCTGGCTCAGCATAGAACAGGAGGAGGGGCCTTTTATGCGAAAGACCCCTCCAGGTTCACTGTTGATAGTTTAACGTATCTGTATGCCGGGAGTTCAGCTGCTTTCTGGCCGGCTGATACGCAGGAAGTGCAGGGACCCCGATCCAGAAATTTGCTATTATTCGTCTGACCGTATATATTATTCTGTATGGTACAAAAAAGACAGTCCGGCCTGGATTATATTTCCGTTCAGGAAGCTGCAACCAGGTGGGGCATATCGGAACGGCGTATACAGAAGTTGTGCGAGGAAGAACGTATCGCGGGCACTATCCGTTTCAGCCGCATGTGGCTGATCCCCAGGGATGCAGGAAAACCCGCTGACGGGCGGCAAAGAAAGCCTCTGGACATATGAATCTGCAAAACCTCCTTGCTCAATTGTTGCAGTTCAGTCGCAAATTCATTGAACAATACCGCATGATGTTGTTGAAAGGGAGCTCGATCTGATGAGTGATGCCATACTCGTTGTGGACGACGAACGCGAGATCGCCGACCTTGTCGAGGTATGCCTTCGTAATGAGAACTACAATAAAGTGTTTAAGTTCTATAATGCCACGGACGCACTTGATTGCATAGAACGAGAAGACCTGAGCCTTGCCATCCTTGATGTGATGCTGCCAGATATGGACGGCTTCACCCTTTGCCGGAAGATCAGGGAAAAGCACTTTTTCCCTATCATCATGCTGACGGCCAAAGTCGAGGATATGGACAAGATTACCGGGCTGGCCTCCGGGGCGGACGATTATCTCACCAAGCCGTTTAATCCGCTGGAGCTGGTTGCGCGGGTGAAAACACAGCTCCGGCGTTATACACAGTACAACATGCCAGAAGGAGCCGCTCCGGATAAACATGAGTACGATTCCATGGGATTGTATATCTGTCGGGACAGTCACAAATGCATGCTGTACGACCAGGAGCTTTCGCTGACGCCGCGGGAGTTCGATATCCTCTGGTACCTGTGCGAGCACCACGGGAACGTTGTCTCATCCGAAGAACTATTCAGCGCTATCTGGGGTGAAAAATATCTGGATGGCAACAACACGGTCATGGCGCATATTGCACGGCTCCGTGAGAAGATGCACGAACCGAGCCGGAAGCCCAAATTCATCAAGACGGTCTGGGGAGTAGGGTACGCGATTGAATAGCCGGGACGAACAGGCGGACCAGGAACGGGCACGTCGCAGTCCGATGACCCGTCAGCTGTTTCTGCAATATACGCTGACCATTCTTGGATTTGTCGCCGGGCTTTTCCTTGTTGTCCTGCTGGGGCGGTGGCTCTGCAGCAGGATCACATGGCAGCCGGACAATCCAATTTACATCATTCTGAACTCGATTAACAGATATCTTACACTGTGGTTCGTCGGAATCATCCTGATCGGCTGGAACGTTATCACTTACCGCTACCTTGCGAAGCTGTTCCATTACCTGGATGAGATCGTGGCGGCTTCCAAACAGCTTGCCAAGTCTGCTGAGACGCCGATCGTCCTTTCCGGAGCGATGAAGAATGTACAGGATGAACTGAACCTGACACGCGAACAGGTTCTCCGCAATGCCATGGCTGCGAAGGAAGCGGAGCAGAAGAAGAACGACCTCATCGTTTATCTGGCGCATGACCTTAAGACACCGCTTACCAGCGTCATCGGATATCTGTCGCTGCTCCGGGACGAACCGCAGATCTCGCTGGAGTTACGGGCGAGATATACAGGTATCGCGCTGGAGAAGGCGGAACGACTGGAAGATCTGATCAACGAATTCTTTGACATCACCCGTTTTAACCTGACCACGCTGTCTCTTGAACCGGAATGCGTAAATCTGACCCGCATGCTGGAGCAGATCACGTACGAGTTCAACCCCGTCCTGGTGGAGAAGGATCTTCACTGGGATCTGCAGCTCGTGCCGGACATCAGGATCACCTGCGATCCCGATAAGCTGGAACGCGTCTTTGACAACCTGTTCCGCAACGCGGTAAGCTACAGCTACAAGGGAAGCAATATCCATGTTTCTCTGAAACTGGATAACAACGGTGTTCTGGTCCGTGTTCAGAACCATGGAAAGACGATCCCTCCCGAAAAACTGAGTCGCATCTTCGAGCAATTCTTCCGTCTGGATTCTTCTCGTGCGAGTTCTACAGGTGGAGCAGGCCTCGGTCTTGCCATCGCAAAAGAGATCGTTGAGCTTCATGGTGGCTCTATTGCTGCCGAGAGCGCTGACGAAAGCATTACTTTTACCGTCCGGCTGCCGGCGGATTGTCAGAAAATCGTATGATTTCCACAGGAAAACCATAAGGTTCCCCTCATACAAACCGTAGACACTCCTTCCCCGCTTTTGGTACCTTTGAAGTACGAAGCGGGGATTTTTATGTGTTCCCCGGAAGAGAGGATGTATGGCAAGAAAACATGTGATGCAGCTGTTCCCGTGGCTGATGCCGGTCCGCAGAAGGGAGAGGCTGTTCTTCTTTTATCTGGGGATGCGCCTTGACGGTAACCGTTACACTGTGACCAGGAGCGGGGAACTGCTGCCGCACCGGCTTTTTGAAACGAGCTGCCCGCTCTACAACCGGGAGACCGGGTTTGACATGATCTATCAGGAAAACAAGGTCTTCAATCTGAAGCTGGCGGCGGTGACGCTGGATAGGCTGCTGATCCGGCCAGGCGAGACCTTTTCGTTCTGGAGGACGACGCAGTATGCCGACCGGGTCACGCCTTACAGGGACGGACTGACAGTCCTCTATGGAAAGCTCACGACGGCACCGGGTGGAGGACTATGCCAGCTCAGCGACCTGCTGTTCTGGATGTTCCTGCATTCCCCGCTGACGATCGTTGAACGGCATGGACACCGGGTGAAAGATTTTCCGGATCCCCCCAGCGATGCGCCGGCCGGCGTCGATGCGACCGTCTCGGAAGGCTGGCTGGATTTGAAAGTCAGGAACGAAACTGATGAGACCTTCCAGATCAGTATTGCGTTTGATCCTGACTGTATCACCGGCCGCCTGCTGACCGGCGGGGATACCGGTGTCTCGTATGAGATTGTGAGCGGACAGCCGTTCTACTCCCGCAGAGGCGGGAAGGTGTTCGAAGAGGTTGATGTGAGACGGAATGTGATTTCAGCTTCCTCGGGCCGGAATATTTCTTCAGCATTGTTGTACAAGAATACGTGCGAGATCGGCTATCAGCTTCCTGCCGGTACGCAGATTGCAGAAAAAGGATCAGAGGAACGGGTAAGCGTATGAAAAAATTGACTGTCGCCGTTCTGTTCGGCGGCTGTTCGTCTGAATACAGCGTCTCTCTTGAATCGGCTCATTCAGTCATGACGCATATGGACAGGAGTAAGTATATACCGGTGATGATCGGTATCTCATCCAGGGGCGAGTGGTTTCGCTTTGACGGCGATGTTGAGAAGATCGCAGGCGATACCTGGTGCAATGCTGCAGACTGCACTCCTGCGGCGATCTCGCCCGACCGCTCAGCACACGAAGTGCTGGTATTCCACCCCGGTGGCGTGGAGAGGATCTCCATCGACGCTGCATTTCCCGTTCTGCACGGAAGGAACGGCGAGGATGGCACGGTGCAGGGGCTCATCGAGCTTGCCGGCATCCCGCTGGTCGGTTGCGGAACGCTTGCCTCCGCCCTGTGCATGGACAAGGACCGGGCGCACAAGCTTGCTCATGTTGCCGGCATCGCAGTTCCTTCAGCTTTTGTCCTGGGAAACGATATGGAGATCGAAAAAGTACTGGAATCAGCTGATAAGCTGGGATATCCCCTGTTCGTCAAACCAGTGAAAGCAGGTTCGTCCTATGGTATTACAAAAGTCCAGGACCGCAGCGAACTCCCGGCCGCCGTCCGGCTGGCGTTTGACTACGATGACCGGGTCATTGTCGAGGAAAGCATCAGCGGCTTCGAAACAGGCTGCGCCGTTATGGGTGATGATCGTCTGACGGTCGGTGAAGTCGATGAGATCGAGCTTGCGGACGGCTTCTTCGATTTTACGGAAAAATATACCCTGAAGACTTCTGTGATCCATGTTCCCGCAAGGATATCGCCGGAAAAGGCCGCCGAGATCAAGCAGGTGGCAAAGACCGTCTATGCTGCGCTCGGCTGCCGCGGTTTTGCAAGAGTAGATATGTTCCTGACGCCGTCCGGAAGAATCGTGTTCAATGAGGCCAACACGATCCCCGGTTTTACCTCGCACAGCCGTTTTCCTACGATGATGAAAGCTGCCGGGATCTCTTTTGAACAGATGATCTCCAACGTGATCGAACTGGCGGTAAACAGATGAAAACAGTCGTCATGTCTCCAAGCTCTGTCTACGCCGGGAATCTCATTCTGGTCAACCGGCAGCACCCGTATCGGGAGGAAAAGACCGACCACACGCTCGTGCCTGTGTGCAGAGAAAGCACTAATGTACTGATGGAACGAAAAGCTGTCGTGATGCTGTCCAGGATCATGGATGACATTCACGGCTGGTCACAGATCGCAGCCGTAAGCGGCTGGCGTTCAATGCAGGAGCAGCAGGAAATTTACAGACAGTCGCTTCAGGAGAACGGGATCGCATTCACCAAAAAGTTCGTGGCGATCCCGGGCTGCAGTGAGCACCAGACTGGACTTGCCATCGATCTTGGGTTGAGACAACCCGACATAGACTTTATCCGTCCCGATTTTCCATATTCCGGTATCTGCCGGATGTTTCGGGAAAAGGCTGCATCGTTCGGCTTTGTCGAACGTTATCCGGCGGGAAAAGAAGACGTGACAGGTATTGCTCATGAGCCATGGCATTTCCGCTATGTGGGGATGCCGCATGCCGCCATCATGGCAGAGCGGGGGCTCACACTGGAAGAGTACATCGCTTTTCTGAGACGATTTTCTTATGGCATCAAGAGCTATGAATATCGGAAAGATGGTCTAGATACGGCGGTTTCTTATCTGCCCGCGGTCAGTGGTACGAACACGCAGATCAATATTGATACAGAAGTTTCCTGTTCGGTGTCCGGTAATAATGTCGATGGGTTCATCATAACCGAATGGAGGGAGAAAAGTGGAAACAGAAAAGAATCATGGAGGGCTTGATTACTTCAAGATCGCAGCAGCCCTGCTGATTGTTGCCATCCACACTTCGCCTCTGTCCTCGTTCAGCGCGGTTGCTGATTTCCTTCTGACACGGATCGTCGCCCGGATCGCCGTACCGTTTTTCCTCATGGTAACAGGGTATTTCGTTCTGCCGGGATGCATGTTTGACGGATCTGCCGACAATCACGTATTGCTGCGTTTCATCAAGAGGACCGCGCTGCTGTATGCCGTAGCTACGATCATCTATCTTCCCGTCAATATTTATGCCGGACATTATAAGGGGCTGAGTATGCTCTCCGTGCTCCGGATGATATTTTTCGACGGTACCTTCTATCATCTGTGGTATCTGCCGGCCTCTATCATCGGTGTCCTGCTCGTCTATCTTCTGGGCCGCAGACTGCCGTTCAGGGGAGTGATGATCGTATCAATGCTGCTGTACGGCATTGGTCTGTTCGGTGACAGTTACTACGGTATTATTTCCAGAGTGCCTGTCATTTCCTCGATATACCGTGCGGGATTTTATCTGTTTTCCTATACCAGGAACGGCCTGTTCTATGCCCCGGTGTTCCTTGCCATGGGGGCATGGCTTGGGCATACGCAGCGATGCTGTGCAAGGAAGACCGGCGTTATCGGTTTTGTTCTCTCTCTGCTCATGATGACTGCCGAGGGGCTGACCTTGCGGCATTTTGGGCTGCAGCGCCACGACAGCATGTATGTTGCCCTTTTGCCGTGCATGTTCTTCCTGTATCAGCTTATCCTGTCGTGGCATGTGAGGCCGGTACGATCGCTGCGGACGGTTTCGACCTGGATCTATGTCATTCATCCATTGGCTATCGTCGTCCTGCGCGGCGTCGCTAAAATCACCGGACTTGTGGATGTGCTGGTAAAGAACAGTCTGATCCAGTATCTCGCAGTATGCGGCCTGTCTGTTGTCTTTTCCGTGCTTGTCGCCATGCTCCCGATCCGGGGAGCAAGGAAAAACTTTCAGCGTGGGCGCGCATGGATCGAACTCGACCGGAATGCACTGCGCCACAATGTCCGCGTGCTCCGTTCGCTGCTGCCCGGCGGCTGCGAACTGATGCCCGTTGTCAAGGCGGATGCCTACGGTCATGGCGCGGTTCTGATTTCACGGGAGCTGAACGCCATGGGAGTCAGGGCCTTCTGCGTCGCCTCTGTTCCGGAGGGTGTCGAACTTCGGAACAACGGCGTTAAAGGCGATGGATATACGCATCCGGAGCAATTTCCACTGCTGCGGCGTTACCGCCTGATGCAGACGGTCATCGACTATTCCTATGCGGAAACGCTGAACAGCTACGGGAAGAAGATCCGGGTCCATATCGGGATCGATACCGGCATGCATCGCCTGGGCGAACGCTGTGAAGATATCGATGAGCTCTGCCGCATGTTCCGTATGAAGAATCTGGAGATCGACGGGATCTTTACCCATCTGTGTGCAGATGATCTGACGACTCCCGCCGGCAGAGCTTTTACTGAAGCTCAGGGGCGTGCGTTCCGTGATGTCATCGCGAACCTGAAAGAGCGTGGGTTCCGTTGTCCAAAGGCGCACATGCAGGCAAGCTACGGTGTGCTGAACTATCCTGGATTGTCCGGGGATTATGCGCGGATCGGGATCGCGCTGTATGGTACCCTGAGCACCCGTGCTGATACGGAGCGCTGCGCTGTCCCGCTGGAACCTGTGCTGTCCGTCAAAGCGAGAATAGCGGTGGTGAAGGATCTGCACCGGGGGGAGACTGCCGGATATGGACTGCAGTTTACAGCGAAGCAGCCCATGAAGATCGCCGCTGTGGCGATCGGCTATGCAGATGGTCTGCCGCGTTCCCTTTCAGATGGTGTTGGCAAGATATTGATACGCGGAGATGAAGCTCCCATCATAGGGCGTATCTGCATGGACCAGACGCTGATCGATGTCACCGCCGTTCCGGATGTTAAAGCCGGAGACATCGCCGTCATCATCGGCAGGTCGGGCGACAGAAAAATAACAGCCTGTGACGTTGCTGAAGAGGCCGGGACGATCACAAATGAGATATTAAGCCGCCTGGGCGGGCGACTGGAAAGACAAATGGTCTGAAAATGCACGATTGCTGTACAAAAGGGAGGATCCTGGTCCTCCCTTTTGTACGATTATTCTTCTTCAGGATCCTTCGACACTGCCCAGAATGGCATCAAAGCGACTGAGCGCATCATCGATGACATCATCGGTATCGGCCATGCTTGTGTACATGCGACTGCCGGCCAGCGTGATGAGGCCCCGGCTCATGTAGGCGGCGCCCATCTCCTGCATCATGTGATTGCGGGGTTTGAGCTCCCTGGCCAGCTGGAGGGGGTGACGGAAGTCGAGCAGCATGACGCCCGCTGTCTCAAGATGAACGATGGATCCCTGGTTGTAGGCGACGAACGGCAGTTTGCGCCGGTCGATGATGGTTTGCAGTCCTCTGGTCAGACGGTCGCCGGCGCGTCCGGCGATGACCGGGGCGTTGGTACGTTCCATTTCAGTCAGAGCGAAATAGCCTGCGGCGCATGAAAGCGGATTGGCCGTCAATGTGCCTCCGACGTAGGCGCGTTCCCCTGTGCCGCCGATCCCGGCCGAAAGGTGCATCATGACGTCGCGTCGTCCGCCGAGCCCGCCGGCCATCGGATAGCCGCCGGTAATGCATTTGCCGAAGACCGTCAGGTCGGGTTTGACGCCGAAGTACCCCTGGGCGCAGCCCATCCCCAGCCGGAACCCGGTCACGACCTCATCAAAGATGAGGAGCGCACCGAACTCATCGCACAGTTCGCGCACCTTCTGGTTGTAATCTCTGTATACTGGTCGCGTCCCGCTTTCCGGTCCTACCGGCTCCACAATGACAGCCGCCGTACCGCCGCGCAGGCGGTTGCGGATCAGCAGACGCCGCAGACCGCCGAGATCGTTGGGAAAGACCTCCTCGGTGTTGCCAGTCGCGCCCATCGGGATGCCCTTGGATTCAAAACGTCCTGTCCCGGGAACGTGCAGGCCGTAGACCATTGAGTCGCTCCAGCCGTGGTACGCTCCGCCGACCTTGATGATCTTGCGCTTGCCGGTGTGCGTCCGTGCTGCACGGATCGCGCCCATGACGGCCTCGGTGCCGGACCCGAACATGCGCAGCATCTCGACGCTGGGGACGAGACGGTTCACGAGTTTGGCAAGTTTCAGTTCATATTCGCTGAACAGTCCGGTGACCGGGCCCGATTCGCGGACGACCTCGGCCACCTGCTCGCGGACAGATGCATAATTGCTGCCCAGAACAGTCGGACCGCCGGCCTGCAGGAAGTCGATGTACTGGTTGCCGTCGGCATCCCACATGAAGGCGCCGTCCGCTTTCTCGACAGCGATAGGAAATGGATAGTTAAAAGCAAGATTGTGCTGGACGCCGCCGGGAATATAGATTTTTGCTTCATCTGTCAGCGTTCTGGATCTGGTGCATTTTGTGTCGAAGTAGTCCAGATATTCTTTCATGGCATCGCGCCGGATCGTCATCGGCGGCACCTGGATCAAAGCATGCAGACGATCATAGATCTTCGCCGTATCAGGCCATTCGGAAATGGCGTACTTCTGTTCGTCGGCCATTATCGCCCCCCGGTCAGCGTGTCATTACTGGCGTGCTCAAATTTCTTCTGATCTTTGCGCAGCATGGCGAATCCGACCTCACGGAACGGCAGCGGGATATGCGAGACCTTCTGCTCGGTACAGAGCGCAAGAAGGTAGGTCACAGCGCACTTCTCAAGCAGCTGCACATTGAACATCGTACGGTCCGGATCGGGCCCCAGGCACAGGGCGCCGTGATTCTGCAGGATATAGGCGTTGCAGTGATTCCTCAGCTTTGCCGTGACATTGCGCTTCAGGAACCCCGTTCCGGATGGCGCATAATTAACGATCTCGACGGACCTGCCGAGAAAACGGACCTGCTCGTCGTACAGCGCCGGGATCGGAGTTTTTGTGAGAGCAAATGCACTGGCATACAGTTGATGCGTGTGAATGACGCAGTTTGTGTCCAGCCGGTTTTCGTAGACGGCCGCATGCAGAGAGCTCTCGATCGACGGTTTGCGTTCACCCGCAAGAGCAGCAAGGTCATAACGGAGGACGCAGATATCTGCAGGCGTCATGATCGTGTAGTCATAATTGGAGGGGGTGATGGCAAATGCATGTTCGCCCTGAATGCGCACCGAAACATTGCCGCCTGTCCCCATCAGGTACCCTTTTTCAACCAGTTTGTGACAAATCGCAGTCACTTGTTCCCTTGCTTCTTCGTAATCTGCCATAGTCACCTCGCTCTGAAGAAGTCTGGAAATATCTCAACTATAATTCTGTTGACTAATTTCTCAAGGATGTCCATGATACCGGGAACTATTTTCCGGGAATGAGCGTCTCAGCAGTGAGGCGCGTAGGACGCCAAAAGGAGATGGGTATGAAGAGAAAGCAACTGAAGGATATCATTATTGTTTGCTGTATGGTTGGTGTTTTGATCGGATGCAATGTTCTGTCCGCTGCATGTGCTGTTACCAAACCTGCCGCGACGCCGTCCGGCGACGCTTCGACGGCACAGAAGGCGACGACCAGAGTCGGCAAGACCTTTGCTATCCAACTGGTCAGCAACGCATCGACCGGGTATTCCTGGAAGGTTGTTTCCATTGCTAACCCGAAGATCGCGAAATTTCTGAAATCTGCGTATACGACTTCAAAAGTCGTGAACGGCCGTTCCGTGAAGAAAGGTGATCATCCAACGACCGTTGTGGGCGCCGCCGGCCGGGAGAATCTGAGCTTCAAAGCGCTGGCCAGGGGGACGACGAAGATCGTTCTCGGCTACGTCCGCTCGTGGGAGAAGGGTGTCAAGCCCGTTCAGACGGTAACGTTGACGGTTACTGTGAAGTAACGGCTGTCAGATATATACTGCAGCAGACGGGCGGAGGTGTCTCCGCCCGTCTGCATTATCTCCCCGGTTACACTGCCTGACAACCGGATTTTGCTGTATAGCAGAATGATGTATGAAACCGAGGTTGTGCACATTTGCCTGGATCTGAGGGGACAGAAACAGGGAACGCCGATCTTGACGCGCGTGATGGATCGTCCATACTAAAAATAGATTTTATAAGCAAATTTGGATGTCCTGCTCAACCGAGGTGACTTATGAACAATAACTCGTTCATAGCGCTCGTCAGCAATGTCTCGCTGCTGGTCGCCATGGTCTTTATCTACGACCTGACCAATACCGGCCTGATCAAGTTGGAGACCAGGTTGCATCAGATCATAATGGGCCTGGGTCTGAGCATTGTTGCGATCGCCGTCATGGCGACGCCATGGGTGTTTGAGCCTGGCATCATCTTTGACACGCGCTCCATTCTCATCAGTATCAGCGGCCTGTTCTTCGGGACCGTCCCGACCATCATCATCATCATGGCCGGGGCCTCAGCCTACCGGCTGTCGCAGGGCGGTCCGGCGACGCTCATGGGCGTCTGCGTCATTGCAGCTTCGGGGCTGATCGGCCTGATATGGCGTCACACGCTCAGACGTCCTCTTACGGCTCTCACATGGGGCAACCTGCTGGGATTCGGCTACGCGGTCCATATCGTTATGCTGGCACTTGCGTTCACTCTGCCGCTGCAGAAAGCCCTGCATGTGCTGAGCCGCACTGCGCTTCCCGTGCTCACTATCTACCCCCTGGGTACGGCCGCCGTCGGCATGCTCATGGTCAATCGTCTGAAACGCGAGCAGGCTGATCGGTTGATGAAGCAGAGCGAGATCCAGTTCCGCGCGCTTTCTGAACAGGCCGGCGTCGGCGTATGCCAGATCGAAACGGCCTCCAGCAAGTACGTCTTTGTCAACCAGCGTTTTGCCGACATGGTCGGGTATACACGGGAGGAGTTGCTGACAATGAGCTTTCAGGAACTGACAGACCCCCGGGATCTGGCTGAGAGCCTGGCCGACGTTGGTCACCTTGTCAGAGGCGATCTCCACGAATACTCCCTCCAGAAGCGCTATCGCCGCAAGAATGGCACGTCTGTCTGGGTGAACATGACCGCCTCCCCGCTGTGGCACAGAGGCGGACCTCCGCAGTATCTCATCGCTCTTGTCGAAGATATCACTGAACGCAGGCGAACCGAGGAGGCGTTGAAACAGAGCGAAGACAAGTACCGCATGCTGACGGAGAGCATGAAGGACATCGTGTGGACGCTGGATACTGAGACCATGCGCTTTCTCTATGTCAGTCCATCTGAGCGACTCATCACGGGATACACCGCCGAGGAGATCATGGCTCAACCGGTGGACACCACCCTGACGCCTGAAGGAATTGCGTTTTTCAGTCAGGAACTTCCGCGCGAGATCAGGGATTTTGTTTCCGGTAAGGCCTCACCTGATGATTTCACCACTGCAGAGATGGAACGGAAATGCAAGGACGGGTCGACGATCTGGACAGAAGTGATCATCAGTTTCTACCGTGACGGGAAGACAGGTCACATCTGCGTGCACGGCGTATCGCGCGATATCACTGAACGCAGGCAAATGCAGACGGAACTCGAGGAGATGGCGACGCATGATCCCCTGACGGGACTGCCTAACAGGAGATTGCTCCTCGACCGGTTCGAGATAGCAGCGGCGCTGGCGCATCGCAACAAGACCAGGCTTGCCGTCATGTCGCTGGACGTGGACCATTTCAAGGAGATCAACGATACCTATGGTCACGACGCAGGCGACCAGGCCCTCAAGGAGATCGGCAGGCGTCTGTCCGGGATCACGCGCGGATCCGACACGCTGGCGCGTATGGGCGGCGACGAATTCGTGGCACTGTTTGTCGGAGAGAACACCGCCCGTGTTGCCCAGAGGGTCCTAGATTCATTCGCGGAACCGGTAACGGTCAGCGGTCATCAGATACAGGTGTCCGTCAGCGTCGGCTTCGCCGCCTATGAAAGCGATGGAGAGGACATGGAGACCCTCATCAGGAAATCTGATTCTGCAATGTACTACGTCAAGGATCACGGCCGCAATCAGTTCAAGTTTTTCGGGGACGGGGACGTCGAGTGCTACTGAAAAACCACGTTCTGCACCGCGGACATCCCAGTCCCTGTGGTTCAGTCTGGCCGTTACTTCTGGACGATGGTGACGGACCCGACGCCGACGTTGATGTCGAGCGTAAGGGTCACAGACGTCTTGCCATAAGAGTCATTGCGGTAGGACGTGCCATCGCAGGCGAAGCCGGGAGCGCTCACGGATCCGACGCCCCGCCTGATATTCATGATGACCCCGGTGTTCTGCGGGACCGTCACTCTGGTACTTCCGACGCCGCCCTGGACAGAAATGTCGGCGCTGTTCTTCCAGTCGCCGCTCAGGTCAAGAGTGGTATTACCCACGCCTTCTTTGACGGTCATCTCTGTCATGGCAGCGGGAGAAGCGGTGATGGTAGTGGTCGCCGCTCCTGAATCGACTGTGAGTTGACGGACCTGCATCTTGCTGAGGTCCATGGCGATGGTACCGGCTCCGATCTTGCATTGCAGGTCAAGCAGTACGGTACCTGCGAACGAGAGATCCCAGTCGTTGCGGTACGTGCTGTTCCACGATCTGGTCGTGCTGTTGGGCTGCTGAACCGACAGACGGCCGGTGCCCCCGGTTACGTCATAGCTCACAGCGGGCGTCCAGGCGGGGTTGTTGTACGAGAACACTGCATCCATGAGATGCGTGGAGCCGCCGTTCAGGTGCATCTTGCCAGCGCCCATGTTCAGAGCAACGGCGACAGTCCGTGCGCCCTGAAGGTTCACCGTTTTTGATGTTGTTGTCACCTTGCCCGTCGCCGTGGTTGATCTTCCCGGCAGCTTCCACCACTCCTGGTTGTTGAATATCCCCGTCGTATAGAGCGCGCCGATTAGCAGCAGCGCAGCAAGCAGAACAATAATCAGTCCTTTCATGAACACCCCCTGGTGCAGAACAGTTTGTTGATTCCTGGTTCCGCCCTGCCTTCATCTGGAATACGCAACAGTACTGCTCAAGGTTACAGTCACATCAGCAGCCGGTGATGACCTCCCGCTCCGAACCGGCGAGCAGACGCAGAGCTTCCTGGACGTCCTTGTCGCCCCGCCCCGAGACGTTGACGATGATGACCTGATCACGGCTCAGAGAGGCGGCGAATTTGAGCGCATAGGCGATTGCATGGGAGCTCTCGAGTGCAGGGATGATCCCTTCCAGGCGGCTGAGCGTCACGAACGCGTGCAGCGCTTCCTCGTCGGTGGCGGTGACGTACTCTGCGCGTCCGCAGTCCTTGAGGGCTGCGTGCTGAGGTCCCACGCCGGGGTAGTCCAGGCCGGCGGCGATGGAGGAACATGGCAGAGGATTTCCGTTGTCGTCGGCAAGAACATATGTTCTCATACCGTGGAGGACTGCAGGCCGACCGGCGGTCAGGGTTGCAGCATGGCATCCTGTTTCCAGGCCCTGTCCCGCCGGTTCGACGCCGATGAGCCGGACGCCGGCGTCGGGAATGAATTCGCTGAAGAGGCCGATCGCGTTGCTTCCTCCGCCGACGCATGCCACCACGGCGTCCGGCAGTCTTCCTTCCGCTTCGAGGATTTGCTGCCGTGCCTCACGGCCGATGACCGACTGGAACGTACGGACGATCTCGGGGTATGGAGCGGGCCCGACGGCCGATCCGATGAGATAGAAGGATGCTTCAGGATCCGAGGCCCAGGCGGCGAGCGCTGCATCGACAGCATCCTTGAGGGTCGCTTCGCCGGCGGTAACGCTGTGCACGGTCGTCCCGAGGAGCTGCATGCGGACAACGTTGAGATGCTGCCGGCGCATGTCCTCGGCGCCCATATAGACGTCGCAGGACATGCCCAGGAGGGCGGCGACCGTTGCCACGGCGACGCCATGCTGCCCTGCGCCGGTTTCAGCGATGAGCCGTGTGGCGCCCATGCGGCGGGCAAGCAGTCCCTGTCCCAGGGCATTGTTGATCTTGTGCGCTCCGGTGTGATTGAGGTCCTCGCGTTTGAGATAGATACGCGCTCCTCCGGCGTACCGCGTCAACCGGTCGGCACGGTACAGCGGCGACGGTCGGCCGACGTAGTCGTGCAGCAGCTGATCAAGCTCGGCCTGGAACGCCGGGTCCGCGCCTGCTTTCTGAAACTCGCGGTCAAGGCGGTCAAGGATCGTTATGAGCTGCGGGGAGACGAATTGTCCCCCATATGCTCCAAAGTATCCGTTCACATCTGCGTGAAGAGGCAGTGTACTCATGGGCGTGCTCCTTGGTAGAAAGATTCAGGCTTGGCACAGATAGCAAAAAACCCTCCGGTTGGCCCGGAGGGTGGAGAGGTGTGGATGTATGAGTACGTTAGTCAGTCAACGCACACAAGCCTC
Source organism: uncultured Caldisericota bacterium (assembly GCA_964516155.1). Lineage (GTDB taxonomy): Bacteria > Caldisericota > Caldisericia > Cryosericales > Cryosericaceae > Cryosericum. Next base: position 1,744 of record CAZEWU010000001.1, on the reverse strand, counting down.
CGGGGCGAAGTATGTCGCTCCGTCCACCAGAAGAATACTATGGAAAGGATTGCTTTCTGTGCGTTGTTCATAGCCTGTAGTACGAGCCTATCTGAATCGCAGAACGCGTCAAGGCGAAAAAGCGAATATTCTTCATCACTGCCCGGGACATCCCTGGATATGTTCCACGACCTGCTCTCCGGAACGTACCGGCAGATCGCCGCTGATCTCGAGGCCTGCATGCCGTCCACGTTCTTCAAAAAGGACCCTCCTGCTTCCAGGAGAGTGCAGTGTCAGGCGGACCTGGCACACCGCCGTCAGTTCTTCCACCAGCATCCTGGTCATCATGCCGCCGCGCGGCGCGTACACCTGGCTCATGTTGCTTCTGCCGCCGCTCCAGACTTCCAGGAGCAGGTTGTGATGCATGACGGCAAACTCTGCATGATGGTCGTCCCGGAGAAGGTGGATGATGCGCGCTCCGTTCCAGGTCGTCCAGCGATAGAAGGTCCCGTGGTACAGGAACCCGACGATAAAACCCTGGATCGTCTGTCCGGCGAGAGGGACGGCGGCGATTGCCGCCGTCAGGCAGGCGCCGTCAGTGTCGAAATGATTGCACTGCGTCCAGATCCATGACCGTGGGAACGAGCTTCCCCAGTCGCGCTCCATGTATCCTTTGCCCCCGGTAAAATCGATTGCTTCGCCGTCAAGGAGGACGTTTCCCGTCAACCGTGGATCGATGCTGGTAACGGCATGGTATCCCTCAAGAAGCGGGACGAAGGCGAATGGTCCCATGGCTCCCGGCGACCATAGCCGGACGGGCCACCCCTGGGGTGCCGAAAAGTGCAGATCGCCGCTGAGATGCAGATCGGGTTCGTCCATGTCCAGATGCATGTCCGTCAGGCTGAAGCGGTTGTGTGCGCAGACGATGTCAAAGCGTTCATGCGAGGACCAGAACTGTTCCACTGGGTATCGGTGCATCGCCGTCCGGCCGGTCACACCGTCGATGAACTGGACAAAACAGTAGTTTTTTGAAGGGTCGCGTTCCATCCAGACACCCGGGATCACCGCCCATACATGGCGTTCCGCCGCGTCTACCATCTTGAAGTACCAGCCGTCGAAGGTGAAGGGACGCAGCCCCCTCCCGTGGAACATCTCCGGTCGCCACAACAGGACGGAACGACCGTTCACCGGCTCATCCTCCTTCGCCGCTGTGGCGCAGCTTGTACTGCACGGCATAGCGCGCAGCGGTACGGATCGCCGTTTCCATGCTGACGGAAGAGGCGATCATCCTGCCCGCGATGTCGAAGCCGGTCCCGTGGTCCACGCTGGTGCGCAGGAAGGGAAGTCCCAGGGTGAAGGAGACGGTCCGCTCAAAATCTACTGTTTTCGTCGCGATATGCCCCTGGTCATGATAAAGAGAAACAACGGCATCGTACGAACCATGCAGCGCCTGTGAAAACACTGCGTCGGCAGGGACCGGACCGGTGACGTCGATACCCGCCGCCTGGGCGTTGTGGACGGCTGGTGTCAGGATACGCTGTTCCTCGTTGCCAAGGAGGCCGTGCTCTCCGCCGTGGGGGTTGAGCGCTGCCAGAGCGAGCCGGGGGTGATCGATGCCGAGATCGCGCAGAGCCTGCGCAGACCGTTCTATGGTCGTCTGCACCCGCTGGACCGTAAGCGATGCAATGGCGTCTGCCAGCGAAGCATGACGGGTCACAAAGAAGACGCGCAGGCGTCGGACCTGAAACATCGTGAGCGGGTCGTT